>CAYHRR010000052.1:0-13676 GCA_964358875.1 uncultured Planctomycetaceae bacterium
GTCCGGCGGTGTGGGCCGCATCCGACCGCACGCTGTCAAATCCACCAAGAACAAGTACCCTCCAGCCGAGACAGCCGAGGAGTTCTACGAGCGACTGCGCCGAGACTACATCGCCGCCGACCCGGCCCCGTTCGGCGCGCCGCTCTTCGCGGGCGAGCTCGTCTGGGTGCAAGCGTGGTGGCGTGATCCGCAGGCTCCGACGGGTACAGCGCTAAGTCCCGGCTTGCAGTTCACGCTCGCGCCGTGAGCGTCGCGGCACGTTGCAAGGAAGGGGCGAGCCGTGGACATTCGAGAGTGCGCGGCCTCCGCGCGAAACCGTGGGCGCCCGATGATCCGACGTCTGCTCTGCATTGCATGGATCGTGCTCACCGCAGCGGCGCGAGCTGCGTTCGGCGACGACTGACAACCGGGCGATTCGCCCACTCGAAAAGAGCAAGCTGCCTGCGTTGGACAGTGAAAATCGGATCGGCCGCATGTGCGCCGCGCGCGAGGATTTTCGCGGTGAGGACGCGCTCGAGGAGTTCGTCGCCGAACGCGGTCTCGACAAGGCGCGCGCGACTCGAACCAAGTCGACCACGGAGCTCCTGAACGCGTGGTACGGCGACACGAGTCCGAAGGACGAGAACGAAGCCATCAGGTCCGCGTTGCCGAGGGCCTTTTTCGTCGACGGTCTTGCGCCGGAGCTGCGCGAGCAATTGGAGGCGCGGCAGGCGCAACAGAAGCAACTCGGCGTGTCGAAGCAGGCGGTCGCGGCCTCGAGGGAAGTCGAGGCGTTGCGCGACGGTTGGGATGCCGGTCGCAAGCAGTACGCATCGTTGTGGAAGGAATGGAAGCTCCCGGGCGAGTAGCGCGGCGTGTCGGCGGATTCGCGAGGGCGAATGCGCGCACTCTCGCGGGCGTCGCGCTGCACCGACCGACGCGCAGGAAGCACGAAGTGACGGGCACGATCACTCGGAGTGATTCGGCACCGTGTCGCGCTGCTCGTGCGCCGCACCGACGTAGTTCACCCGCGGCACGCTCGCTAGGCTTCGAGCCGCGCCATGCGTGTCCTGCTCGTCGCACACAATTTTCCGCCCGCGCACAGTGCGGGTACCGAGCTGTACACGGCACAGCTCGCGCGCGAGTTGATCAAGCGCGGGCACGAGCTGCGCGTCTTCACGACCGACAAGGACGTCGCGCTGCGCCACCTCTCGGTGCGTGAACGCGTTTGGGAAGGCGTGCGCGTCACGGAGTTGATCAACAACCTCTACTACGCGTCCTTTCGCGAGACCTGGGACTACGCGCCGGTCGACGCGGCCTTCGGCGCGTTGCTCGACCGAGAACGCCCGGACGTCGTGCACTTTCAGCACCTGCTGTACCTGTCGATCGGGTGCGTCGAGCAGGCGGCGGCGCGGCGCATTCCGATGCTGTTCACGCTGCACGACTATTGGCTGCACTGTGCGCGCTTCGGGCAGCGCATCCACGCCGACGCCTCGATCTGCGAGCGCATCGACTTCCAACGCTGCGGCGAGTGCCTGACGAGCTTCAAGTTTCGCCAGAGCGCGCTCGAACGCACCACGGGTCGAGTGTTGGCGGGCATGCGCTCGCTGTTCGGCGTGGACTTGTCGCGTGTGGCGAAGTCGGCGGCGCGCGGGCTCGGTGGAGCCCAGGCGCGTGGCGCTGCGTCGGCCGAAATCGATCCGGAAGCGGCGCGCGAACTCGCTCGCGAGGTCGAAGTGCGCGACCGCGCGATGCGCGAGCGCGTCGTGCCGCACGTGCAGCGCTTCCTGTCGCCGTCGCGCTTTCTACGCGATCGTTTCGTCGCGTGGGGCATTCCGGCGGAGCGCATCCAGTTCTTGCGCACGGGCATCGCCCTCGAACGGTTTCCGCGTTCCGCGCGCGGGCGGCGCGCCGGAACGCGCGAAGGTCCGCTGCGCGTGGCCTTCATCGGCACGCTCGCGCCGCACAAGGCGCCGCACTTGCTGCTCGGTGCGTGGGGGCGCTTGGCGGTCGACTTGCGCGCGCGCGCGACGCTCGAGATCTTCGGCCCGGCACAGCACGATCCGTCGTACCAGGCGCAGTTGGGCGTTCTCGCCGCCGATGTCGGCGCAGTGCTGCGCGGTGCGCTGACGCGCGAGACGGTGGCGACCGAACTGGCCGACATCGACCTGCTCGTCGTGCCGAGCGTGTGGTTCGAGAACTCGCCGCTGGTGATCCTCGAAGCCTTGGCTCTGCGCACGCCGGTGTTGGTGTCGGCGATCGGAGGCATGGCGGAACTGGTGGAGCCGGGTGTGAGCGGCGAGCACTTCGCCGTCGGCGACGTCGACGATCTCGCGCGCGTGCTCGCCGGCTTGCTCAGCACGCCGCAGCGCCTCGCGGCTTGTTACGCGACCGATGAACCGATCAAGGACGTCGCGCAGGACGCGCGCCAGATCGAAGAGCTCTACTTCGATGCGCTCGCGGCGACGCGAGCGGATGCGGGGCGCGATCCGTGAAGGTCGCGTTGTTCGCGCTCGGCTACCCGCCGCACGACACGGGCGAGCTCGAGCGGTCGACGCGCGCGCTCGCGCATGGACTCTGCGCTGCGAAGTGCGAGGTGCTGGTCGTTGCCGGATCGTCGCGCCGGTCGGAGCGCGCGAATGGGATCGAGCACGATGAAGAGCACGATGGCGGCGTGCGCGTGCTGCGCTTGCGCCGCGACGATTTGTTCATCGATCATTGGCACAAGACTCTCGCACCCGCAGCGACGCGTGCGATCCGCGGCGTGCTGCGTGAATTTGCGCCGGATGTAGTGCACGTCCTGCATTGGCAGCGCTTGTCGCGCGACTTGGTGTTGAGTGCGGCGCGCGAAGGCGTTCCCGCGGTCGTGTCGCTCAACGATGCGTGGCTGAGTTGCCCGATCACAACGCGGGTGCACACGGGTTCAGGCCTGCCGTGCGCAGCGTTGGTCGGGCCGATGCCGTGTATCGCCTGCGCCGGCCGCACGGCGCCGCGCACGCCGTGGGTCACGCAGGAGCAGGCCTTCATGGCGCTCGCCGAGCGTCAGCGCGACTTGCTGCGCGAACTGCAACTCGCGCGCGTGCTCATCACGCCGAGCGCTGCGCATGGACGCACGCTCGAGCGCCAGCTCGGACTCGTTGCGGACACATTGTCGGCGGAACTCGTGCCGCCGATGCGCACGTGCCGGTTTACGCAGCGTGCTCCCATCGCATCGTTCGACGACGTGAAGCCTCTGATTCTCGGCGCGTGGGGGACCATCGCGCCTCACAGGGGACAGGATCTGATCATCGACGCCATCGCGCGCACGAACGCGCCGCGCCGCTTCCAGTTGCGCATCGCCGGTCACGTAGCCGATGCGAGCTACTCGCGCGACCTGCGTGAACGAAGTCGCGATCTCGCCGTCGAGTTCCAGCCTGAGTTCGAGTGCGCGGAGCTCGACACGCACGCGGTCGGCAAGGTCCATGCGATGGTCAGCGGCACGCGCGCGCACGAGGCTTACGGCGTGGAACTCGATGAAGCACGCGAGCTCGGTCTGGTCGCGCTCGTTCCCGACACGCCGGTGTTCGCCGAACGCCGTTCGATCGACGCGCGCGGCGTCACGCTGTACGAGCAGGGATCCGTGATCGCGTTGGCGTCAGCGCTCCAGTTGCTGCTCAGCGACCCGACGGCGTGGAGGGCCGCCACACTCGATGCACGCGCAGCGGCGCTCGCGACCCCGCAGCCGCCCGACTTCGTGCAAGTTCATCTCGCGCTGTACGAACGCGCACTCGCGCTCGGCGCGCCCAATGTCGCGGAGGCCGCGTGGTTCGAGGCGCGCTTGCACGAGGAGAGCGTGCGCTCGTGGGACAACAGCGCGTCGAGTGCGACGCGTTGCGGACTTGGCGACGATTCCAACGCGTAAGGCGTGGAGGACGTTTTGGGGCACGCGCTCGATCCGCATCCGCGCGCCGTGCCGGCGTCGAGTAGCGCTGCCTCGGTTCGAGCACCTAAGTGACACGCGCAAGGCTTGACTCGAATGGCGGGTCCGCGCACTGAAGGTAGACCCGTTCAGGCTTGATCGCAAAAGGGCGCGAGCGACTGCACGCGCTCACATCGCAGCACTCGATTCGAGGCGCGTCGCGTCCGAAGCACACGCGCGCCGGCGCCGCGCGCGGACACGCATGCAGAGCTCGTCGAACGCACGTTGCAATACCTGCGGTTTGTCGGTCGAGTGCACCGGGCTAGGATGCGCCGCACATATGCGGAAATTCGCCTGGGTACTGTCCTGTCTTGCGTGCGCGTGTTCGTCCCCGAACACGAGCGCACCCCATGCGAACTCCGGTCGCGTCGTCGGTGTGAAGTCGCTTCCTGCATCGCACGCGGAAGTGCTCACGCTGTACGCCAAGGGTGGACATGACTGGGAAGTTGCGCGCGCAGATGTGTTCGCGGACCCGGCGCTCGGGCGCTTCCTCGTCGAGAACCTCGCGGTCGAAATGGTGAAGGCGCACCGCGCGCTGGGCGGAGCAGACACTGAGCGCGCGCGGCGAGCTTTCGATCGCGCGCAGCTCGAACTCGTGCGCGCCGGTGAGTGCGCCGTGGCGACGCTCGCGGGGTTCGTCGAGGTCGCTGATTCGGTGTCGTCGACCTTGGCCGTCGGAGTGCTCGCGCGCATCGGCCGACCCGCCGTGGCACCAGTCGCCGCGCTGCTGGACCGCTCGCAACTCGAGACGCGCCGGCGTGCGGCTGCGGCCTTGGCTGAGCTTCCGCACGGCGGCGTCACGCTGGAGCCCGTCGTTCGCACTCGACTCATCCAGCTCGCGCAGACCGATGAGGACTGGGTCCTGCGTGCGCAATGCACGACGACGCTCGGCGCGCGCGGAGCTCGCGACACGGATGTGCTGCCGTGGCGCATGGCGCTCGAAACACAGTTGCTCGATGCCGATGCCGCTGTCGGCGAGGCGGCGGCATCGGCGTTGAAAGCGCTGGGCGATGCGCGCGCCTTGCCGGCCTTGTTGCGCGCACTCGAAGGCGCAACGCAGAGCGGCGACTTGCGCCGTTTTCGTGCGACGGAATCGGCCGTCGTCACACTCAGCGGTGAACCGGCCAAGGCCGACCTCGCGGCATGGCGTGACTGGTGGACGACGAACCGCGCCCGCATCGAAGGTGCGAAACCGTTGTGACCTCGCGTCGCGCCGGCCGATCGCCTAGACTCCGCCGTTTTCCGGCCGAAAACCGCACAAAATGACCGAGTGGAAAGTCACCAAGCGCGCCCCCGCGTGCACGACGTGCGAGCGCACCTTCGAGGACGGTGAAGCGCATGTCTCGGCGCTGACCATCGCCGAGGAGTCGATCACGCGCGAGGATGCGTGCCTCGCGTGCTGGAAGAAACACCCGGGGGCGCACGAGCGCATCTGGTGGCGCACGCGCCGAGACTGCGCGAAAAAGCCTGGAATCTCGCTCAATCTGGCTGCCTTGGAAGCGCTGTTCGTGCGGCTCGAAGGGCGTGCCGAAACCGCCTTGCGCGAACTGCGCTACGTGGTTTGCCTGGTCTTGATGCGCAAGCGGCGGCTCAAGATCGAGCGTGTCGCGCGCGACGAGCGCGGCGAGGGCTTGATCGTCACGCGTCCGCGCCACACGGACTCGTTTTTCGTCGCCGTGTTCGATTTCACGCCGCAGAAGATCGATGAATTGCGCGCGCGCCTCCAAGAGGTGTTCGAGGGCGCCGAGGGCGACGCTGCTGCGCTGACGGCCGACGGGGAATCGCAGACGCAGACCGGCGACTCCGAAGACGCCGATTGAGCTAGGGTCGTTCGCGCCGAAGTGGCTGGCAGATAGCCAGTTGAGCTTCCACGTGTCCGCCGGCGAGGTGCGCCGGCGCCGAGGCCGTCCCAGGGCAGCAAGTTGTGTGGTGTGGGCTGCCGTCCCACCGAGTCCTGAGGAATGACGACAGCCTTCGACTGTCCCGATGCCAGCGGTCGACAGGCGCTCTCGGCGCTGCAGCGAGGTCTGGAGCTGAGGTCGACGGCCCGAAGACGCTTGACGCGGTGCCCCCCATATTTGGTGTGCAAAGCGCTGAACGACGCCGAATACCACAACATCTAGGAGTGCTCAAAACTCCGCGAGCGCGCGGCGTCGCAGTCGGTCTGCGACGAAGAACAACTTCCGCACAAGATTCAGCTCTTTCGAGTTGCCAGCCTCCGTCGGTCGCGCAAAAGTACGCGTGTGGGCCAAATTGGGCTGAATTGGGCGTCGCTGGACACTTGGGTTTAGGGAGAGCGCGGAAATGTGGCTGGGGGAATCGAGCCATTCGCTGGACGACAAGGGTCGCCTGAGTGTGCCGCGTCGTTTCCTCGCGGGCCAGCAACTCGACAGCGCCGGACGCGCAGCGTTCATCCTGACTCTCGGCTTCGAAGGCTGCCTGTTCCTGTTCACCGAAGACGCCTTCCGCGCGTGCGTGGCCAAGCTCGAGACGCAGGCCTTTGCCGGCGAGGAGAAGCGCACGATGCAGCGCCTGTACTTCTCGAAGGCGCAACGCGTCGAACTCGACGAGAAGAACCGACTGAATCTGCCGGACAAGCTTGCGCAGCTCGTCGGGATCGAGCGCGAAGTCACGCTCGTCGGACTCGTCGATCGCGCCGAGATTTGGTCGAAGGCCAAGTGGGATGCCTTCGAACAAGAGAACGCTCGCGAGTTCGGGCGTTTGGATCGGGTGCTCTTCGGCGGCGGCACGGCGTCCGGGGCGCAACAGACCTGAGACGCGGCCATGGGAATTTGGAGGGCGGACATGGAGCGCGGGCAAGCAAGCGGAACCGGCGGATCGGGCGTGCCCGTCCACGAGCCCGTCCTGCCTGCACAGGTGCTGAGCTATCTCGGCGGAGACAATCCCGCGACGCTCGAAGGTTGGATCGTCGACGCAACCCTGGGCGCTGCTGGCCACGCCTCGCGCTTGTTGGCCGCGCTTCCAAACGTGCGTTTGATCGGCATCGACCAGGATCCGCACATCCTCGCGCATGCACAGCGCGTGCTCCAGCCGTTCGAACGTCGAGTGCGCGTTCGGCGCGGACGCATTTCGCAGCTGGCGGCCATCCTTGACGAAGAGAACGTGACGCGCGTCGTGGGCGTGCTGCTCGACGTCGGTGCGTCATCGCTTCAACTCGACTCAGCTGCGCGTGGATTCTCGTTCCAACACGATGGTCCGCTCGACATGCGCATGGATCCCGATCGGGAGCGCACGGCCGCCGACATCGTGAATCGCTGGGATGAAAGCGATCTCGCCGACCTGTTCTTCTACGAAGGCGGCGAGACCCGTTCGCGCAAAGTCGCGCACGCGATCGTCGCGGCTCGCCGACGCGCGCCGTTCCAACGCACACTGGCGCTCGCGGACCTGATCGAACGCACGCTCGGCAGCGGCGGCAAAACACACGCGGCAACGCGCGCATTTCAGGCGTTGCGTCGCGCGGTCAACGAGGAAGGCGAAGAGCTTTCCGCGGGATTGGCGGCGGCCGAGCAATGGCTCGTCGACGGTGGCCGCTTGGTCGTGATCTCGTTTCACTCCGGCGAAGACGGCGACGTGAAGCGCTTTCTCTCCCAGGGTGCGCGCGATGGACGTTGGATCGTGCTCACGAAGAAGCCGGTCACCGCCGAGCGCTCGGAGCAGCTCACGAATCGCCGCTCGCGATCGGCCATGTTGCGCGCCGCGCAGCGCGAACGACGCGCAGGGAATGACGCATGAAGACGCGCATTCTCCTGTCGGTGTCGGTTTCCGGCGCAGCGCTTGCGTTGGCCGTATTCGCGTGCGTCGTTCAGTCTCACAACCACTCGCGCGCAGCAGAATTGGCGCGGCGGCAGCGCGAGTTCGAAATGCTCGACGCCGCCAACGCACAGGCCAACGCGGTCGTCTCGGCACACGTTTGGGGCGTACCCAACGAGCAACTCGACATCACGCGCTCCCGCTCACGTGCGCGAGTCGCCGGAGGGGGCACCCAGTGAATCCCACGCAGTTCGTCTCGGCCTCGGGTCTGCGTCCGGCCAGCGCGTTCGTTGTGATCGCCGGTGTGCTCGGACTGGTCGCAGTTTTCGTCGCGCGCACGGCGCTCGGAGCCGAGGTCGACGAGCGCGACACGACACAAGTCGAGCGGGACCCGCAGCCCGCATACACCGTGATCGACCGCGAAGCACGCCCCATGGCGCTCTTCGTGCAGCGGCTCGACCTGGTCATGTCGCCCAATGCGATGTGGCAAGCGCACACGCCGGAGAAGATCGCTGCGGCGATCAGCTCGCTGCTCGAAGGCGCAGTGGCGCCCGTCGAATTGCTCGAGCGCATGCTGCCGGACGCGCAAGGCAGCGTGATTCGTGCCAACGTGGCTCTCGACTCCATGCAAGCCGGGCGGCTCGCGCAGTGGATCGAAACCTGCGGAGCGCCGGAAGGTGCGAGCACCGAGTCCATCCACGGAATGGCGATCGCGGTCGGCCGTGAAGGCTACGAACTCCACTGGAATCCGGCGGTCGTGCTCGGTGAGACCGAACGCGGCCGTCACAGCGAAAAATTCGCCAAGTACCCGCTGCGCTGGGGTCGCTTCATCGCCGACGGCATCGCTCAGTGTTTGCTGCCGGAGGCGTTGAAGATCGGTGACGATGAGTTGCGCCTCGAGGCGCAGCGTGCCGAGATCTGGAAGATCTTGATGCCGACCAATTGGTGCGTGGCCGTTCGCGGCTTCGACGCGTCCAAAGCGCCGGCCTTGCTCGAGCTGCTCAGCGCCGAACACGTCGCCTCGCATCAAATGCGCATCGAGCGCAGTCGCGACCGGCGCTACCCCGCAGGCCAGTTCGAGTTCCTCGGCGGTTGGAATTACATCGATCGGTCGGAGGGGCAGCGCCGCGCGCTGCTTGCCGTCGGCCATGCGCCAGCGGACGTCGCCACGGCCGACCAGCGTGCCGCGCTGCTCGCCGCCTACACGCCGGAAATCAGGTCCGAGCTGGCGCGCTCAGCGTGGACCTTGCTGCGCGAGCCGCTGCCGGAGGCGGGGCTCGAGCGCGCGTGCGACACGTTGCTCGGCGATAAAGCGAACTGGGGCTTCATCGACGAAGCGCGCCGGCAGGCGACCTATGTATTTCGCCGCGATCACTCGGTCCGCGGGAAGTTGTCGCGCTCGTATTTCCTCGACTCGCAAGAGTCGAGCGAACCGACGCGTGTGGCCACGACTTTCGATGTGATGTTGCAGCGTCAAGTCGGCCTAGCGCTCGACGACGTGATGAAAGAGCACAGACCGGCGATCGCCATGGCAATCGTCGTCGAACTCGCTACCGGCGAGGTGCTCGCCGTCGACTCGCGCACGGCGTACGAAGTGTCGGGCTTCGCGCCGCTCTTTCACGAGTTCACGCCCGGGTCCACCTTCAAGGTCCCGGTGATGGCCTGCGCCCTCGAGCAGGGCGCAGTGACGCCGGAAACCTCTTTCGACGTCGGAAACCGCAGCTTTCGCCTCGGCTCGCGCACGATTCACGAAGCCGAATCCAGCAAGACCGGTCGGCTTTCGGCGTCTGAGTGTCTCGCCTATTCCGTCAACGCGGGTCTCGCTCAGATTGGAGTGCGCGTTCCCGACGATTACATGCGCGGGAAGTTCGTCGAACTCGGCTACGCGCAGGCACCACACAGCGGCCTCGGCGGCGAACGTGACGGCTATTTGCCGAATACGCCCTGGTCGCACGACTGGACCCATGCGTCGATTTCATTCGGCCATGAGTTGAAGGTCACGTTGTGGCAACACGTCGCCGGGTTGGCGACCGTCGTGCGCGGCGGCGAGTATCTGCCTCTGCGCGTTCTCGATGGAGTCGAACAGTCCGGCGAGCGCTATCAGCTAGCGCGCGCCGACGCTCGCCGCGTTTTCAGCCGCGAGACCAGCGAAAAGGTTCGCGACATGATGCAGCTCGGCGCTCAAGCCGGCACCGGAGCCGCAGTTGCCAGCCCCGACAAATTGCCCGGGCTCGTCGTCGGCACGAAAACGGGAACGGCACAGAAGGTACCGGGCGAAGTTTGCATTCACTTGGAGCTCGCCGACCAGGCCGCACACTCACGCAATCGATCACGCTGCAGTGAAGCCTGTCGTGCGCGACTCAAGAGCGCCGCCCGCGACCACCGTGTGTGCTACACGTCGAGCATGTGTATTTGGGGCCGCGTAGCCGGCTCGGAACGCGAAATCATGACGCTGGTCGTGGTCGACGAAGCTCGCGGATCGCAGAAATACGGGTCGCGTGTGGCCGGTCCGACTGCAGTCCGAATCCTCAAAGAGGCGCTGAGCAAGACGCGCAACGGCGCACCGGTTGAAGCGGAAATCGAGCGCAGCTTCGCGCCGTCGCACGAAAAGAGCATGCGTGGCCTCGGCCAACCGTGGGCGGAGGGCAAGTGGTAATGGTCGGACTGCTCGAGCTGGTCGCCGAACTCGGCGGTGAAATGCACGCGGTCGGAACGGCGTCAGCGCCGTTGCACGACGTGCAGATCGACAGTCGCTTCGTCGCGCGCGGCGATTTGTTCGCGGCCTTGCCCGGCAACGCCGTCGACGGAGCACGTTTTGTCGGTGACGCTCTGGCCCGGGGCGCCGCTGCGGTCCTGTCGCCGACACGCTTGGAATTGGCACCTAGTGTCGCGAATTGGGTGCATCCGCAGGCGCGCCGAATTGCCGGTGAGGCGGCGGCGATTCTGCACGGCCGTCCCACTCGTGCGATGTTTTTGGCCGCGGTCACCGGCACCAACGGCAAGACCACGACAGCCCATTTGCTCGGCCAGCTCTTGGCGCATGTCGGGCGCCGTCCGGCTGTGTTAGGGACGGCCGGAAACCGCCTTGCCGACGGAGCTCTGCTCAGCGCGTCGCACACGACTCCCGATGCGCCTGAGCTTCAGCGCTTGCTCGCGCGCCACCAACGGCTCGGCGGCGATTGCGTGGCGATGGAGGCAAGCTCTCACGCGCTTGCCCAAGACCGCCTCGCGGGGTTGCGCATCGATTGTGCGATTTTCACCAACCTCACGCGCGATCATCTCGATTTCCACGGAGACATGGACAGCTATGCCGCAGCCAAGCGGCAGCTCTTCGAGTCTCTGAGCAGCAGTTCGTTCGCCGTCGTCAATGCCGACGATCCGGCCGGGGAACTCATGGCACGTGCCGCGCGCGAGCGCGGTGCGCACGTAGTGTCGTTCAGTACCAGGTCGCGCGCCGACCTCTCTGCATCTCGACTCGAAGTCGACTCCAAGGGCACCCGTTTTTTACTTGATGGGATGGGGATCTCTCGGACTCGGGTGTCGTTTCCCTTGGTGGGTCGCTTCAACGTCGAGAATGCCATGGCGGCATTGGCCGCGGTGCTCGTGTCGGGAGCGAGCCCTTCCCACGCGTTGGGAGGGCTCGCTCTTGCCTCTGCGGCTCCCGGACGAATGCAGAAGATCGAGTTCGTCTCAGGCGAATTCGAAGTGCTCGTCGACTATGCGCATACGGAAGACGCGCTGCGGAAGGTGCTCGCGGTCCTTCGCGAAGGACTGAGTGCGGACGGCCGGCGTCGCAACTCGAGCGCTGGGCGGCTGATTTGCGTGTTCGGCTGCGGCGGAGATCGCGACGCGGGCAAGCGCGCGCCGATGGGCGCCGCTGCAGGATCGCTCGCCGATGTCGTCGTCGTCACGAGCGACAATCCTCGCGGAGAAAACCCGCAGTCGATCATCGCATCGATCGAGCAGGGATTGGCTGGAACCACGGCACAGGTGCACAACGAACCGGATCGGCGCGCGGCCATCGCGCTCGCGCTCCGTCTTGCGCGACGACACGACGTCGTGCTGATCGCCGGCAAGGGACACGAAACAACCCAGACGATCGGCCATGTCGTGCATGCGTTCGACGATCGCGCGGTGGCGGCGAGCCTGCTTGCGCGCGCCGGCGGCGCAGGAGCGTCGACGTGATGCGCATTCGCGACATTCTCGACTGCACGGGCGCTGCGCTCGTGCGCGGCGACGCGGACCGACTTCTCAACGGTGTCAGCACGGACACTCGTTCGCTGCGTCCGCACCAATTGTTCCTCGCGCTTTCGGGGCCGAACTTCGACGGAAATCGATTTGCGACCGAAGCCAGTCGACTCGGCGCCGGTGCCCTGTTGTTGCGGAGCGCGCCGAACGAGTTGCTTCCGACGTTTCCGGGAGACGCCGCACTCGTCGTGCATCCCGATCCGCGTCGTGCGCTGGCTGATCTGGCCTCTTGGCATCGCTCGCAACTGACCATTCCGGTTATTGGAATTACGGGTTCGTGCGGCAAGACCACGACGAAAAACATCCTCGGGCAGCTGCTCGAGTCGAGGATGCGCACGGTTGCGAGTCCCAACTCCTTCAACAACGAAGTCGGCGTCCCGCACACGCTTTTGTTGGCGGACGCGACGACTGAGGCGCTCGTCCTCGAAATCGGCACAAATCACCCGGGCGAGATCGCCGGGCTGTGCCGCATCGCGCGACCGACCGGCGGCATCGTCACCAATGTCGGCGCGTCGCACCTCGAAGGTCTGGGTTCCGTCGACGGCGTCGCGCGCGAGAAGGCGGAGTTGTTCGCGAGCCTTCCGCGCGATGGCTTTGCGGTGCTCAACCTCGACTGTCGCCATGCCGGCGTCCTGCGTTCGGCGACACGCGCCCGCGTCGTCACGGTCAGCGTCGACGGCGAAGGCGAATTCAACGCGACGCGCCCGTTGTTCCACTCCGGCGGCACGACGTTTCGATTGCTCGGACACGAGGTGACTTCACCGTTGTTGGGCATTCACAACATCTCGAACCTCGTTTGTGCACTGGCCGCGTGCCACGGCATGGGAATCGAGATCGCCTCCGTGTTGCCCGCAGTTTCGGGCCTGCGCGGCGGGAGTCGGCGCATGGAGCGCCACGACTTCGGGTCGATTCTCGTGTTCGACGACACGTACAACGCGAATCCCGAGTCGGCGCGCGCAGCCGTGCGCGTGCTCGGCGGTATGCACGGCAAGGGCCGGCGCGTCCTGGTGCTCGGCGACATGCTCGAGCTCGGACCGAGCGGACCGGAGTTGCACCACGCCATCGGTCGCGAAGCCGCGACGGGCGGCATCGATTTGCTCGTACTCGTCGGCGATTTGGTCAAGGCGACGGCCGCAGGCGCACTCGAGGCAGGCATGTCGGCGTCGCGCGTCGTGCATCTCGAGTCGACCGACGCCGCGATGCACTCCATCGACGCGTTGCTCTGCGACGGCGACATCGTGCTGCTCAAGGCCAGTCGCCGCGCGGGGCTCGATCGCGTCGTCGAGTGCCTCAAGGAATCCCACGCGAGCGCGAGGGTCTGAACGATGTTCCCCTTGCTGTTCGAACGCCTCACTCCTGTCGAGCTCTTCGGCTACATCTCATTTCGAGTTGCTGCCGCGGCTCTGACGGCGTTCGCACTCGCATTGTGGTGGGGAGGTCCCGCGATTCGCTGGTTGCGACGCCACAAAGTCGGCGAGGACGTCTCCAAAACCGACAGTCTCGATCTCGCCAAGATGGGCGAGGTCATGGGCAAGAAGAACACGCCGACGATGGGCGGCAGCTTCCTCATCGGCGCGTTGCTGGCGTCCGTCCTGCTCTGGGCCCGACTCGACAATTTGCACGTCGTCCTCGCGGTCCTGCTCACGGCCGGATTCGCAGCGGTCGGTTTCGTGGACGACTACAAGAAGCTCACGATCCCCAAGTGCAAGGGCCTCAGTCC
>CAYHRR010000053.1:0-13588 GCA_964358875.1 uncultured Planctomycetaceae bacterium
CTTATCGACGACGACCAGAATCACATTCGTGCGCGGCGCCTTGCCGCACGCGCCGCCGAGCGACAAGGCGACAAGCGCGGCGACGACACGAAGGGCGATGCTCGGCCTGCGACTCGAGGAGGCGAACACGCGCGGCGCCTTGCCGCGCGCGCCGCCGAGCGCGGCGACGAAACGAAAGGAGCTCATCGAGTTTCCGATCACGACGGCGGAGTGTAGTTCGACGTGCCGCGACGTGCAGCGCGCGCCGTCGAGCTTTGCATCGAACTCGCGGTGCGCGTAACCTCGCGCCGCTCGTCCACTTTCGTCGTCCTCTTCATGCCCGGGTGGGCAGAAGGCAGCTCGATGTCCGCAACCGTCGTCCGCGCGTTGATCAGTGTCTCCGACAAGACCGGCCTGGAGAATTTCGCGCGCCAACTCGCCCAACTGAAGGTCGAGCTCCTCTCGACCGGCGGCACGTTCAAGGCGCTGAAGGCGGCCGGCATTCCGGTGCGCGAAGTGTCCGACTACACGGGCTTTCCCGAGATGATGCACGGACGCGTCAAGACGCTGCACCCCAAAGTGCACGGCGGAATCCTCGCGCTGCGTGACGATCCCACGCACACGGCTGCGATGAAGGAGCACGCCATCGCGCCGATCGATCTCGTGGTGATCAACCTCTATCCGTTCGAGGCGACGGTGGCGAAGTCCAACGTCACGCGCGCCGAGGCGATCGAACAAATCGACATCGGCGGGCCGTCGATGGTGCGTTCGGCGGCGAAGAACCATCGCTTCGTCGGCGTGGTCGTCGATCCGGCGGACTACGGGCGCGTGCTCGACGAGCTGCAGAAGAACAACGGGGCGCTCGGCGATGCGTTGAAGCGCTCGCTGGCGCTCAAGGCTTTTCAAGCGACGTCGCGCTACGACGCGGCGATCGCGACTTGGTTGTTCGAGCGCGAGCGCGAAGATGTGCGCGAGCTCGATCCGTATCCCGAGGTTGCGACGCTCGTCGGCACCAAGGTGATGTCCTTGCGTTACGGCGAAAACCCGCACCAAAGCGCCGCGTTCTATCGCTGCGGCGCGAGCAAGGAGCCGAGTGTCGCGAGCGCCGAACTGCTCGGCGGCAAGACGCTGTCCTACAACAACCTCGTCGACCTCGACGCGGCCTTCGCGCTCGCCAAGGAGTTCGACGAGCCTTTCGTCGCAGTCACCAAGCACAACAATCCGTGCGGCGCCGCGGCCGGGCATTCGATCCTCGAAGCGCTGGAAAAGGCCTGGGCCGGCGATCCGATCTCGGCCTTCGGATCGGTGCTCGCCTTCACGCGCGAACTCGATCTGCGCTGCGCGGAGTTCCTCGTCGGCGGCAACCGTTTCGTCGAGGCCATCATCGCGCCGAGCTTCGATGAGGAGGCGCTCGCGTTGCTGACGCAAAAGCCGAAGTGGGGCAAGAGCGTGCGCTTGCTCGCCTGCGGCGCCTTCGGTCCGTCATCGCGCGATCGCAACGAGCTCGAGCTGAAGAAGCTCGTCGGCGGATTCCTGCTGCAGCAGCGCGATCTCGCTGTCGGCGGCGAGAGCGAGTGGCGCGTCGCGACGCGCGCGCAGCCGACGAAGGACCAACTCGCGAGCCTGTTGTTCGCCAACCGCGTGTGCAAACACGTCAAGTCGAACGCGATCGTCGTCGCGAGCGCTTCGGAAGTGCTCGGCGTCGGCGCAGGCCAGATGAGTCGCGTCGACAGCGTGCGCCTTGCGATCCACAAGGCCGGTGTGCGCGCGCCGAATTCGGTGCTCGCCTCCGATGCGTTTTTTCCGTTCCCCGACGGCGTCGAAGCGGCGATGCAAGGCGGCGTGATCGCCTTCGTTCAACCGGGCGGCTCCGTGCGCGACGAAGAGATCATCGCGGCCTGCAACGCGCGCGGCATTCCGATGGTGTTCACCGGAACGCGCCATTTCCGGCACTGATGCGGAGCTCGGTCGCGCGCGAAACCGTGTCGCGCCGAAGGCCGCTCACACGGTCGTCGACGTCTCGCGCACGGCTGCGCCGCGAGGCTCGCCTCGAAGCACGAACGCGCAGGCGATGTACAGCGCGAGTGCGCCGACGAACCACGCGCCGTAGGCCTCGGCGTAGTCACTCGCGCGATCGCCGAGAACTCCGGAGCCGCTGAGTCCGTGCAGCAATGTGCTCGCGCCGAGCGCTAGAGCGGCGCCGCGACCGGAGCTTTCGCGCAAGCCGCGCGTGGCCAGCGTGTGTACGAGGAACGCGAGCGGCAGCACGAGCACGACGTAGTGCTGTTTCCAACTGCGTTCGGAGAGGAACAGCATCGCGAGTGCCACGAGCGAGATTTCGCCGAGCGTCGCAGCGCTCCGCCGCAGTTCGCGCGGCGTGCGCGCGCACCATGCAGTGCCTCCGAGCAAGGCCACGCTCGCGACGAGCAGCACGGCGCGCAACGCCTCGCGCGACAGCGAAGCGACGTGGATCGAAACGTCTTCGGGGAACAGCGGCGCTCGCGCGCGGATCGCCGTCGAGTCCGTCAACCAGCGCGCGAGCACGCCGAGCATCGACTGGTTGATGTGCTCGGTCTGCACCACGCTCAGCGCCGCGCCCGACGCGTAAGGCTCGACCATTTGTCGCCACCAACCGGCGAGCAGGTCGCATGTGAAGCTCGGCCCGAGAAACAGCGCAGGCACGGCGAAACCGAACAGCGCGATGCCGAAGACGAAGAACACGAGCGCGCGCGGGCTGCGTTTCCAGGCGAAGTAAAAGACGAAGAGCGCCGGCGTGATCTTCAACACCGCTCCGAGCGCCGCGAGCAATCCCGCCGTGCGCTCATGGCCGCGCTGCCACTGAACGCCCGTCGCGACGACGAGTGCTGCAACGGGGATGTTGATGTTGCCGTGCGCGATGTCGCTGAGCAGCACACGCGCGCTGAGCGCGACGAGCGCGACCAGGGCCCACGGCGGAAACGCGCGCACGCTTCCGGCCGCCATGCGCGCAGTCGCGACGATCATCCACCAGGCGAGCGCGACCTTGAGCACGGCCCACGTCAGCGCGCCGCCGAGGTCGCCGAGGGACAAGAACGGTCGCAGAGCGAGCGCCGTCGTCGGTAGCGTCGGAAAGCCCTCGCGCGTTCCGCCTTCGACGCGTCCGTAGATCATTTCGCCGCGCGCCAGCGCCTCGACTTGCGGCCGCCACTTGAGCAGTGCGCATTCGCCCCTCGACGCTTTGTGCCGCGCCTGTACGAGCGCGAGAACGCACAGCGACACCGCCAGCGCCCATGCGACGCGTCGCGCCCACGTGTGCGTTCGAACCGGCGTCTCGCGTTGCGCGTCGATGCGGCCATGTTCGCGGCGCGCGGCGCGTGGTCAAGCGACTTCGGTAGCCTGCGCGGCGCGGCGGGATACACAGGCCGCTTCAACCCGAAGGACTTCCTCGATGAAACCGTCGTTGCTGTCGATCGCCTCGCCGTCGCTCGCGTTGCTCGTCTTCGCATCCTGTGCTGCTGTCGAACACGCACCTCTCGCGCCCTTGGCGGTCGCGCGCCATGAGCCGCTTAAGCTCGTGGTCGAAGCCGGCCGGACGGGTTTGCAGCCTGCGAGCGCAAACGTTCGATTCGAGGCCTTCGACGTCGACACGCCGCTGATGACGCTCTCGCTGAAGCTTTACGCCGTCGAGCCGGAATGCGTCGGAGCCGCCTTCGGTGCGAACGCAGCAGGGCTTGCGGCGCTCGCGTGCTCACGCGCCGAAGCGCAGCGCTTCGAAGGCGACCTCGCGCGCGTCGGCGCGGCGAACATCGACGGGCCTTCGCAATTGACGCTCTACGACGGACAACGCGCGAGCGTCTCGGTTGCGCGCCAGGAGGCTTATGTCGCCGATTTCGAGCTGACCGCCAACGAGGGCAGCACGATCGCGGATCCGCGCATCGACACCGTGTTCGAAGGCGTGCTGTTCGTGGCGACGGCGAAACAGGACCAAAGCGCGCACACGACGGCGATCGACGTCGAGCTCACAGTGTGCAGGCTCGATCATCCGTTCGCCGAGCACGAGGTCGAGCTGTTCGAGCACGCGCTGCCCGTGACAATCCAAGTGCCGAACGGCATTTCACGGCGCTTGACCGCGCACACCGTGCTCGCTGCGGACGAGGCGCTCGTGTTCGGCGGCGTAGCGCTGCCGGTCGACGCGCACGGACGCGTGCTGATCGCCGTGCTGCGTGCGGATCCCGCCGTCGCGAACTGACGCGCGCTCAGCGCGTCGCGGAAGCTGCGCGCGGTTGCGCTTGAGCGGGCGCGATCAACGCTGCGCACCCGGCGTGCTCCATCCAGTCGTAGATCACCGTCATCGGCGTCGCGAGGCCCATGTGCGGCACGATCGTCGAGCGCGACGCGCCGTGCGTGTAGATCTTCGAGAAGATGCCGATCAACTCGTGCGTGCGCGCGTCGAACACGCCGCCGCCCGAGTTGCCGATGTAGGTCGGCGCGCTGATCATCCAATACAAGCTGCCGTCGACAACGTGGTGCGTCGCCGCGATCTCGCCCAGCGTCGGAATCGGGTCGTTTCCCAGCGGACAACCGACGGCGTAGATCGCATCGAAGATGGCCGCGCGCTCGAGGTCCTGCGGCGGAGCGAGGCGCGCGCCGTAGGGCACGGCTTCGTCGAGATCGAGCTTCAACAGAGCGATGTCGAGCGGCACGTCGAAGGCCACCATCGACGCGTGCTCATCGCGCGTCGTGCCGTCCTGCGCGTACATGCGCACCGGAACCGGCATCGCCGTGCGATCGAGCGAACCGTAGATGTCGCGCACGACGTGCCACGACGTGATCAGGTAGGTCGTCCACGTTTCGGCGCCGTCACGCCGCTGCGATTCGAGCAGCACGCCGCTGCCGACGGTCGTGTCGCCCGAAAGTTGCACCACAGGCCCGACGAGTTCGCGCCACAAGCGTTGCGTGTCGCGCTCACCGAGCAGAGGTTCCACTTTGGTCGAGAGCTCGGCGAAGCGCGCCTCGCCGTCGGCGCTCGCTTGCAGAGCGTGCTCGCGCAACTCTTCCAACTCGCAACGCTTCGAGTCGAGATCCTGCGTGAGCTCCGACACGCGCGCGTCGAACACCTCAGGCCCGTGCGCGCTCCATCGCGTCTCCCAGCCGTCGAGACGCGCCGCTTGGTCTTCGAGCCGACAGTTCTCGCGCGCGACGATCGACGCGACGACGGCGAGCTTGTCGTCGATGCGTTCGAAAGCGTCGCCGGTGTCGCTCGCGTCGCGCACCTCGACCAAGGAGCCGCGCAACACGTTGAGCTCGCGCGCCAGGGCGCGCACCAGTTCCGGATCCGCGCGCGGACGACGCTCGAGTTCGTCGATGCGCGCTTGCAGCCCGACGAAATGATCCGCGGCAAGCGCCGCCGCCGCGAGCAGTCCGGTCGTGAGCACGATGCGATTCATGAGGTGCGTCCCTGCAACAGCGCAGCGGGCAGTGGGAGGGGCGCCCTGACGCAGTGCGGTGGGTCTTTTCGGTCGCCGGATTCGCAGCAACGAAGCCAAATTCCGGTCTTCTCGACGGGCTTCCATACGTGCGGCGGCGTCACGCAAGGCCGCGTTCGTGCCGGCGAGCGCGCGTCGAAACCTCGCGCACCGCGCCGACACGCCCGGAAAAACGTGCGAGCCCGCCTCGGCGCACGGCCGAAGCGGGCTCGTTCGAACGACGCGAACGGCTAGGGGGCGCGCACGAAACGCAGGCGCGAGCGTTCGACCTCATCGACGCGCTTGGCGAAGGCGACGAAGCTCGCGTGCTCCTCGGGCTTCAACAAGAGCGGCGGCGACAGGAATTCGCGCACGATCGTGAAGCCCTTGTCGGACACGTCCTCGAGCGCGAGGCGATAGGTCGCGCCGTGGAACTCCTCGCTCAGCTCGGTCGGCGGTTGCGCGAGTTTCAGGCCCTCGGGCAACTCGATGCGCGCGCGAGTGCGGTCGACGCGCGAGACACCGAGGAACAGCGCCTGCGTGCGCCGGCCCTCGCCGCTCGCGCGACCGGCGAGTTGCAGGGCGGGGAAGGGCAGTTTGCAGAAGAGCTCGCCCTTCTGTTCGTCGAGGAACGTCGCGTGCGTGCCCGAGGCCGCGAAGGTCACCGGCGTCGTCTCGTCATCGAGCCCGCGCAGCTCGTAGTCCTTCATCGTCAGCCCGCGCAGCGCCCGCGCCGCAATTTGCTGCACCGCCTGCTTCACCTGCGCCTTGGGCGATTCGCGCATCGGCTCCTTGAGTTGGAAGCCGCGGTTGCCGGTGAGTTCGAAGGTGAGCTCGACCTCGGCGGCGCGCTCGGCGCCGAGTTTGATGAGCAGCGCGAGGCTCTGCCCGGGACGCTGCGCGAGTTCCAAGGCCGGCGACTCGATCCAACGCTGCGTCCGCGTCGCGTACGCAAGCGCGCGTGGCGACTCGTTGACGATCGTCGCGTACGGCATCGTCTTCGACGAAAGCTCGCACCACGCCTCGGGTCCGTCGTCGGGTTTGGCGAGCACGTACAAGCGCTGCCGCCAACGGCCGACGTCGACGAAGGCCGGATCGGGATCGCCGTCGGCGTCGGGCGACATGGCGCGCGCCCACACGAGTTCGTTGTCGATCTCTGCGGCGTCGAGCAGCGCCGCGAAGAGCAACGTCGCGTTGCCTTCGCGCAGCAGCAACGCCGACGTCGCCGACGCGAGCGTGTTCGTGCGTTTGTCGAGCGCCTCGGTCGCGAAGGCGTAGAGGCGCTTCGCACGCGCGTTTTCGCCGACCACGCCGTCGATCGCAGCGAGCGCGGCGGCGCGGATTTCCGGCGTGACGCGCGTCGGGACGATCACGTCCTCGCTCAGCTGCGCCGCGATGCTCGCGAGCGTTGCGTCCTCGCCGAACACGAGCCACGGCAAGTACCAATCAGCGGGCGGCGAGCTCGGCTCCGGAACGACGCGATCGACGTTGCGCCGCACGAACTCGTGCACGACGTTCGCGCCCTCGTCGTGCTGCGCGTTCGCTCCGTCGAAGTTGCGCAGCACCAAACGCAGGTTCAGCGACTTGGGGATCGACACGACGTAGCGCGAAACGCCGAAGGGTTTGTCGATCGACGCGAAGTACCAACTCGGCAAGCGCACGACGCCGTCGTCGGGCGCCGAGCCGAAGACGCGCGAAATCACTTCGACGGCATCGCCCGGTTCGAGCGCGGGCATCACGTACTCGCCGTCGACGAGCACCGGCTCGTACTCGACGCCTGTCGCGGCCTTGATCGTCGCGATCTTCAGCACGTCGCCGCTCGGGGACAGTTTGCCCAGCGTCTCGCAACCCTCCAGATCGCACGCCACGTCGCGCTCGTGCGTGATCTGCTCCCACGCGCCGTCAGCGAAGACGTACATCACCGCACTGTCGATCTGTCGAACGACGTGCTCCTTCCAGCGCTGCGGGTCGTAGTTCGCGAGCTCCGCCTTCACGTCGACAGCCCAGCGCTTCTGGAACTCACGCGCATCATCGCGGCCGGTCAGAGCCAGCAAGCGTTCGCGCGCGTTCGAGTTGGACACGTCGCGCCGCAGCGCTTCGCGCAGGTGGATCAATTCGCTGTCGCGGTCGTTGCGCCGCCGCGCGATGTCCGCGCGACGCAGAGCGAAGTAGGCCAAGGTCCCGTGGCGTGCCTCGAGCTCCGCCAACAACGCGTCGGCCTCGGCGTAGTTGCGCATCGACTCGAGCTGGGACGCGAGCGCGTTCAATTCGTTCTCGCCGCCCAGCGCGGCTGCGGCGCGGTACAGCGCGAGTGCGTCTTCGACGTGACCTTGACGCGCGTGCGCCGCGGCCAACGAGTCGACCGCTTCGACGTTGAAACCGCCCGCGCGCAGCAACAACTCGTGCTGCTCCAAGGAGCGCGCGTCCTGATCGGACTGCGCCCAGTGATTCGCGAGCAGACCGAGCACTTGTGGGCTCCGCGGCGCACGCTGCGCGGCGTCGAACAACGCGCGCTCCGCGGGAACTTCGAGCTCGAGACGTCCGTACAAGTCCGCGAGCAACAGGGGCGCATCCGGTTGTGCGGGAGCCGCGGCTTCGACGGACTTCACCACGGCGAGCGCTTCCTCCTCGCGATCCTCGGGCGCGAGAATGCGCGCGAGCGCGAGCTGCATGCGCGCGTTCGCGGGGTTTTCGCCGACGAGTTGCTCGACGAGCTCGCGATGGCGCGAACGACGCCAGGTTTCCGGCAAGTAGCCGCCTTCGCCGAACAATTCGGCGAGTGCGAGACGCGGGCCGACGCGCGTGGGCTCGAGCTCGACGGCCTTCTGCAAATGCGCGATCGCCTCGCCGGTGCGCGCGTCCATGTACGCGGCGATGCCGAGCAGAGCCTCGAGGTTCGCGCTGCGCTGCGGCAAGCCCTCGAGATAGGTCTCGGCGTTCGCCAAGCGCTTGCTCGGCACCTGCGCGGAGATTTCCGTGCCGAGCGCGCCGTCGGCGTCGCGCTCGACGATGCCCGCGAACGCGCGGCCGTCAGGCGCGAGGACGCGCAGCGCAAAACGCACGTGGGCGTCGAGGTTCGAAGCGACGAGCAAACGGTTGCGGCCGCTGCGCAGCACGACCGGCATGTGCTCGACAAGCGAGCGTTCGCTCGCGAGGAAATCGATGTGGTGCGTCGCGGCACCGTTGAGCGCGACATCGCACGACGGGTCGTCGAGCGAGCCGCTGAAACCGCCGCCGGACGCCGACAAGTGCGAGATCCAGCGCGGGCCGTAGTCGCCGCTGAAATCCAGCTCGATCCAGGCCGGGCCGCCCGACGGCGCGTCGAAGAAAAACGCGCTCATGGCCCAGCCCGATTCGACGTACAGCGCGTCGTCGGGATCGAAGGCCGACTCCGCCGGACGGCGCAGCATCGGCCGCCAGCGTTCCTTCCAGTCGTAGGGGCCTTCGTGCTCGCGCTCGAAACCCGGATCGGCGAACAGCAGCGCGCGCCTCGCACCGTCGTGAGGATCGGCCAAGGGCCCGAGCACGAGCCCGCGCGACAAACGGTCGGCGAACAACGTGCCCTGCGGCCAGCGACCCAACGCTTCGAGCGGCGTGCGCGCGATCTTGCGCTCCGACTGCATCCGCGCGAGTCGCGCGGCGGACGCAGGCGTCATGCGTGTCGCGTCGAGCGCGAGCAGGCGCGCGTCGAGTGCCTCGGGATCGTGACCCATGCCGTCGAGCATTCCGAGCGCAAGCTCGACGAGCGGATGACCCGGATCGCGCTCGATCAGGCCGAGCCATTGCTCGACGCGCGCGCCGTCGTCGTTCGTGACGAGGGCCGGCGAATCGATCAACGCGTCGGCCCAAAGCTGCGGATCCGTCGACTGCGCCTGGGCGTGCAGCGCGAGCGCGCAGGCGGCGAACATGAATCGTCGGAGCTTCATCACTTGTTCTCCTTGGCGGCCTCGGGCTTGGTCGTGTCGGCGATGACGAGCGTGCGGTTCTCGGCGACTTGGATTTCACGCAGCGCATTCTGGAAGTCGGCGTAGCGCGCCTTCGGAATGCGGCGTTCGTGCAACGTGAACGTGCGCAGCACCTCGACACCCTGCGGCGTCTCGCGCGCGCTGAAGCTGTAATCGACGAGCCCCGCGACCGTCACCGTCGCATCGGGCGGCAGCGAAGCGAGCTTCGCGCCCTCGGGCAGTTTGTAGACGAGCTTTGTGCGCATCTCGAAGGGCCGGTCGAGCACGACGTCCCACTCGCGCTCGTCGGCGCTCTCCGTCGCGACGCCGAGGATCGGGATCTCGTCATAGGAAGTGCGCAAGTTCGCGCCGCTCGCGTCGCGACTCCACAAACTCGTCGCAGCGAACTGCACGTCGAGTCGCGCCGGCGCGCCGATGTCTTCGAGATCCGAAGTGTGCGCCGCGCCGATGTCGACCTTGCCGAAGGAACGCGCGAGCGCGTCCGAGACGCGCTTGGCGAGATCGCCCTTCTCGCCGCCGAATTGGTAGCGCAGGTTGACGCCGAACGAACCGCTGCTCGTGTCGGCCAGGCTGACCGAACCGTTGCCCTCGCGATCGAGCGTCACTTCGTATTCGCGCACCAACGCGCACTCCGCCGCAGGCGTGTAGGGAATTTGGTGCACCGAGCCTTGACCGTCGCGGACGTGCAGCACCTTCGCGCCTTGATCGTCGGCGCGGATGTATTCGATCGGATCGCGATCGGCGGTCGCGTCGAGGTAGTAGCCGTCGCGCTCGGCGGTCGCGGGCACGTACGCGATGCAGTGGTTGAAGTGATTGACCATCGCGATGTCGAGCTTCTCGTCGGGGCGGCCGTAGGCGGCGTTGATCAACACCGGATGCGCCTCGACACCGATCTCGGCCAGCAACTGGCGCAGCAAGATCGACTTGTCTTTGCAGTCGCCGAAGCGTCGCTCGAAAATCGTCGGCGCGCTGTAGGGCTCGTAGCCGTGCGTGCCGAAGGACCAGGCGTTGTAGCGGATCTCCTGGCCGACGAAGCGCGCGATGGCGCGCACCTTGTCGCGCTCGTCCGTCAGTCCGTTCGTGAGTTCGACGACCTTGGCCTTCATCGCAGGCGTGGTGACGAATTCCTTCTCGATGAAACTCCAATACCAAGCCGCGAAGGCTTGCCAGTTCGCGAAGGTGCTGACGTCGACCATCGGCGCGAACTCGGTGACGTCGGGCATCGCGACTTGCGGCGTCGGACGAGCGAGGTTCGTCACGACCCAACGGTGCACGCTGCGTTCGCCGGCGCCGTCCTGCGTCGAGCTCTCGACCGATGCACCGTTCTGCACCTTCGAGTAGATCGGCAGAGCACGCGGCGCGATGACCACCAGTTCCGAACGCAAGAGCGGCGCGAGCGGATCGGGAAAGGGCGCGCCGAACAGGTGCCGGACGCCGAAATACTGGCCGAAAACGTCGGCTTCCGTGGGATCGATGCGGTACTCGACCTCGACGAAGTCGCCGACGGAAACCTGCGGCAAGTCGAAGCCGCGCGCGTTGCCTCCGCCCCAACCGGAATCGCCGCCGCGCGGCGCGGGTGCGCGTTCGAAGGTCTTGTCGGGATGGATGACGCGCACGTTGTAGACCTGCAACGACGCATCGGCGGGGTAGCCGATCCAGTAGTTGTCGAGCTCCTTGACGCCGCCCGTGTTCTCGACGCGCAGCAGCGTGTGCTCGTACTCGTGCTCGGTGCCGTCGGTCTCGACGAGCCACACGGTGGTGCGATCGACGAGCTGCACTTGCTCGTTCGCTCCGGCCGCGACGACGCCGTCGATGCGCGCGAGCGCGTCCCAGCGGTACGGCTCCTCGAAACGCTCTTCCTGTTTCGAAGCGGCGAGCAACTCGCGTTGTCGGCGCGCCTTGTCGTAACCCGGATCGAGCTCGATCACGCGCGCGAGCGCGGCGTCCGAAGCTGCGAGGTCGTCGTCGCGTTGCGCAAGTCGCGCGAGCACGCGATGAATCTGGCCCTCTTCCGGGCACAACGCGAGGGCGCGCAGCACCAGCTTGCGCGCGTCCTCCGTGCGACCGGCGTACTCGATCGTGCGCGCCGTCTGCATCAAGCGGGCGACATCGAAGGGTTGGCGCGCCAGCCACTCATCGTTCGCCGCGAGCGCGGCCTCGACTTCGCCGCGTGCGAAGCGCGCGTCGATCAAGGCGCTGAAGATCTCGCGCTCGGCGCAACCGGAGTTCACGGAGTCGATCAGGATCTTCAACTCGCCGTCGCGGTTGCCCAAGGAGCGTTGCGTGTGCGCGAGTCCGAGAATGCACAGCGGATCGAAGCGTCCTTCTTCCGTCGTCGACACGGCGTCGAAGAGCATCTCGCTTTCGGTGTCGCGGCCGTGCTCGCTCAACCACATTCCGCGCACGCGTGTCGCACGCAAGTTCGTCGGCGCGAGCTCACACGCGCGCCGCGAAAGCTCGTCCGCGCGATCGGGCAAGGGGTTTTCGTTCATCGAGAACTCGGCGAGGTCGAGCAGCGCGGCAACGTGACGCGGGTCGCGTTCGATCACGCGCTTGAGCGGCTCTAGGCGCTCGTTGTGGCGGATTTCCTCGGTCGACTCGCCGGGCGCGGGAGCGTTGGCGCGCGCGAGCAAGTACGTCGTCGCGATGTCGTCGGGCGCGAGTTGCGTGGCGCGCGCCGCGTGCTTCTTCGCCGTGTGGTCGGCGACGTCGTCGGGGTGGATCGAAAGGTGGTACAGCGCGAGCAAGCGCGCCGCGTCGGCGTCGTCGCCGCGCGCTTCGAGCATGTCGCGCACGAGCTGAGGCGCGACGGCGCTCGACTTTGCCGCAGCCTTCGTCGCATCCGCGCCGTGAGACGAATCGAACGCGAGGTCGCGCGAGCGCTTGCCGTCGAGTTCCGTGACGCGCGCCGTCGCCATCCACGACTCGCGTTCGTCGACCCCGACCTTCAACAGCAGACGATTCCAACCCGGCTGCAGCGCGAGCAACACGCGCTCTTGATCGCGATGCGAAGGCCGCTGCACCTTGCGTTCGGCGACGAGCGTTCCGTCGTGCCACAACTTGAACGCGCCGCTCGTGCCGAGCCACAGCGCGACATCGCGCGGCGCATCGACGCGCAACGCCGTGGCGAGGTACGCGACCGCTTGTTCGTTCGGGCGCAGGATCTCGTCGAGCACGACGTTGCCGAGGATCTGCTCGGGCGCCGGGTTCGCGCGCCAAGCGACATCGCGTTCCTTGCCGCGCGTCGTCGCCGCGAAATCGATCAGGGTTTCCGGCGCGTACACGGCGTCGTGACCGACACCGCGCTCGTTGGCGAAGGGACCGATGATGCGCCAATCGCTGATCACGCCGCTCGCACGCATCAGCTCGCGTGCCTCAACGACACGCCCGGTTCGCAAAAGCCCGCGCGCGAGCACGAGATCGAGCTGCGCCGCGAGTTCCACCGGAGTTTCGGCCGCAAACGGCTTCGCGCGCTCGAGCTCGTCGACGGCGACGCGCCACGCGTGCGTCTGGTCGAGCAGGTCCTCCAACACGCAGGCCGCGACGGTCGACTCGGCTGTGAGCGTGGCGTCGCTCCAGGGCTTGGCCGCCAGTCGCTGCCTCAATTCCGTGGCGAGCGTGCGCACCGCTTCGAGCGGCTTGCCGTGGTCCGCGCTGTCTTGCGCGCGCATCGGCAAGCCCGGCGTCGGCGCGACGAGCGGCTCAGGCGCGCGCTCGCGTTCCTTGGCGACTTGCGCAGCGCTCGGCGTTTCGACGGTCTCATGCTTCGGCGTGCTGCAGGCGATCACGCCGAGCAGCAGCCACTCCAAACCTGTGTTGCGACGTTGCATGGCGGTACTCCGAGCGCGACAGAGTATCGGCGCGCCCTCGTCGCGCACACGTCGCGCGCGTGTTGCTCAACGCTTCTCGCGCGGCCACTGCGCAGGCAACTGCGGCTTGGAAAACGATTGCGCGACCATTGCGTAGAAGCTCGTCGCTCCGCGCGCGTCCGGTTGCGCACCGAGGAACCACGGCGGCGTGTTGCCGCGCGTCGCGGGGAAGCCGAAGAACGGGCGCATGAAGAACGCGCCTTGGCCGCCGACACCGAGCGTGAGCACGAGCCACAAAGCTACGAGCGTTGACGAACGGCGCGTCGTGACGCCTCCGTCACGCAGGAGATCGCGTGCTTGGCGGACGAGCGCGAGCGTGCCCGCAAGCGCG
>CAYHRR010000054.1:0-13493 GCA_964358875.1 uncultured Planctomycetaceae bacterium
GACGCGCACGCGGATCGAGCGCGGGTCGTACAGCGTGCAGACCACAGCGCCGCCCTCGTCGATCTTCGAGCCCGGCGCGACGAGGCGCTCGAGCACGACGCCGTCGCTCGCGGCGCGCACTTGCGTACGTTCGAGGCGCAAGCGCGCCTCACGACAGGTCACGTTCACGGCGGCGACTTTTCCTTCCGCAGCGGCGAGCAGCGCGTCGGAGGTCTCGACCATGCGGCGCTCGTCGATGCGCAATTCGAACTCGCGTTGCGCGCGCGTCCGATCTGCCTCTGCCCGCGCGACCTCGGCCACGGCCAGCGCCGCATCTGCGCGCAGGCCCTCGAGTTCGCCGTGCGCTTCGACGACTTTCGCTTCGGCCAGCTCGACTTGTCGCGATCCTGCGGCTCCCGCTGCGGCGAGTTCGCGTTGCAGTGCGAGCTCGCTTTCGGCGACCTTCACGCGCGCCTCGCCGCTCAGCGCTGCCGCCGCGCGCGCACGATTTTCGGCCGTGCGTCCGTCGAAGGCGGCCTTCGAACTCGCCAGGTTTTGCGTGACAACGAGTGCAGCGTCGAACGAAGCGTGCGCAGCGTTCGCTTCCGCCTTCGCGCGCGCGAGTTCGGCGCGTGCTTCGGCGAGCATCGCCTCGGCGCTGTCGCAGGCAAGCTGCGCATCGGCGTCGATCAAGCGCGCGACGACGTCGCCGTGTGCGACGACATCGGAGGGTTGCACGAGCACCGCGCTGACCACGCCGCCGGTGAGCGCGGTGACGTCGTTCGCAAACGGATCGGGCTCGATCCAACCTGCGGCTTGGAACAGCGGCGTGCCGAGCGCGGTCGAGCTCGAAGCGTCGACGATGCGCGGGCGCAGCGTCGTCACTTGCACCGAGCCCTTCCACAGTTCGCCGAAAGTCGAGAACAAGATCAGCGCGAAGGCGATCAAGATCGCCAGCGGTACGACGATGCGCAGCGGACTGCGCTTCGGTTGCTTCAAGGACTCTGCGGGCCGCGCGAGCGCAGCGAGATCGATGTCGGGACGAACTTGACTCACGGTTGCACCTGTGCGCGCGCACCGCGCGCCTCTTCGTAGTCGAGATGGGCCAGCGACGCGTTCGTGCGCGCTTCGATCAACGCCTGCAGGCTCGCGATGCGATCGCGCAGCAACGTCGACCACGCGCCGAGTGCTTCCGGATCGAGGCGGAAACGCGCCTGTGCTGCGATGAACATGCGCGCCATCGACGTGTCGACCGCGGGCGCGTGCTCCAGCATTTGTTCGAGCGTTGCTTCGAGCGCAGTGCGTGTCGCCGCGAGTCGCGAGCGCGCGGCGATCAGTTCGTCTTCGAGCGCTTCGAGCTGTCCGTCGCGACGCTCGACCGCGGCCTCGAGTTCGCCGTCGAGCGTTCCAGGGAACGGAAACTCGATACCGACGAGACCGCCGAGCGTCGTGTCGTTCGACGCGATGGCGAGGCGCGGGCCGACGCGCAGTTGCGGCCAACGCTCGCGTGCGACGACGCGCACGGCGGCTTCGGCAGTCGCCAGCTCGAGCTTCGCCGCACGCAAGCTCGGCAGCGCTTGCAGCAGCTGCTCGGCGCTCGGTTCGAACCAAACGACGTCGTCGTCGCGCAGGCGTTCGATCGCTCCGCTTTGCACGCGTTCCAAGGCCGCGTGGTCCGCGTCGAGCCCGCAGGCGCGCGCGAGTTCGGCGCGAGCGCGTCCGAGTTCGGTGTGCGCGCTCGAACGTTCGTGTTCGACCATGTGCAACGAGGCGAGAGCACCGTCGTGCATCGCGGCGCCGATCCAACCGCGCGCGGCGAGGATTTCGATGCGCGGAAGCTCCTCCGAGGCCTCCGTGTAGAGCGCGTTCATAGCGCTTTCGCGCGCGACGGCCGCCGCGACCGCGATGCGCGCGCGCTCGACCTCGAAGCGCACGCTCCACACCGTGCTCTCGAAGCGCGCGAAGGCCGCGCGCGTTTCGCGCCGAGCCAATTCGCGCGCAGCGGCGGCGGGGCCCAGTCCGAGCACGGCGAGCAAATCGACGGTCGCCTTGATCGACATGTCGGCCTGCGGATCGCCGAGGTCCATGGCCTCGAGCTCGCCGTCGAACGCGCCGGCGGAACCGGCCGAACGGCTGAGCGCGCGCTGCACGCGCACCTCGCGCCGCGCGCGGCGCAACTCGGGATTCCACGCGAAGGCGCAGGCTTGCCAGAACTCACCGAAGTCCGGCGAGAGTTCGGTCGGTGCGGCAGGTCGCGGCACGGACAAGGCGCCGAGATCCGCGAGCGCTAGCGCTTGCGCAACAGCGTCGACGGAATCAGCGCGATCGGCGAGCGCTCGCGCGAGTTCGGCGTCGGACACCGAACGCGTCGCCGGCGACGCACACGCGACGCACAACGGAATCAGGAACGAGGCAGCCGCGAATCGGCGGCGTGAAGTGCGCCGCGCACAGGAACGAATGAACATGGGAGCTCCGCACGGAAATGGACCGGAAACGGCGGAGCACCTGCTCCGCGGACCGACGTCACTGCGGAACTCGCGCTAGATACGAAGCGGCGGAACGGGCTCGATCCCGGGCGGAGCGTGCGCGCGCGCGACGACGCTGGACGCGCAGGTCAGGACCTCGACGGCTTCGGGCATGGTCCAACGCGGCGCTTCGAACGCGAGCACCACCGGCACGTCCGGCGGCGTCGCGAGCGTCGGCGGCAGCGCGCGGTTGTCGGCGCCGAAACGCTTGCAATCGCGGCATTCGCGATGCTCGCCGGCCGCCGCCGTCGACGAAGGCGCGTCGCAACAGCTCTTCGCCGCAAGCTTCGAACAACACGACTCCTGCTCCGTCGCCGCCTGTCCGCTCATCGCGGCGCAGAAGCAAAGCCGCAGCGACCAGCCGCTCGGAACGAGCAAGGCGGGCAGCAGCAGCGCGAGCAACAAAGCTCGCCGGATCCAGGTCGTGAAGCTCATCGGGGCGCGGAGACCCTACTTGTTCGGCTGCGCGGCGGTCAAATCGTGACCCCGCACAACGTTCCCGGGGCCTCTACGGCGCGGCTGCGCGGCCTGCGAGGAAAAGTCGGCGACGCGCCGGAAGTCTGCGACGCGCATCGAGGTCATGGGTCGCGCGCCCGCGTGGGCGCGAAGCATGACTTGCCGTGGTCCGCGAAATCGGTCGGCGATACGGGCTCCGAGTTCGGCTCGACACACGCGCACACTCGCCGCCGCTCGAACAAAGCCGCGCGCGACGATTGCTGTGCAACCAACCGCTCGCCGGACCGCAGGAATTCGCCGGCCGGCGCTCGAGGACACGTCGCGACACGACGCGCGCATCGGAAAGCGCCGTCGCTTCGATCGTGCGCGGCGCGCGTCGCCTTCGATGAGCGCGAGCTACTGCGCAGCGCCGAAGAAGCGCTCACGCTCGAGGCCGTCCTCGCACAGCGCGCGCACGGCTAGGCGCAACAAGCTCAAGCTCGCGCCCTTCAACACGATCAAGGCCGTCTCGGCGTTGGTCTTGAAGTCCGGGCTCGCTTCGGTTGCGACCGCCTTTTCGAGGAACGCGATCCACGCTTCGTTGCGCGACAGTCCCATGGCGATCGCCGCAGCGGTGCGGTGCTCGGGCACGACGGCGCTCAAGCCATCGGCGAGCACCTTGTTGACGTCAGCGCCCGGCGAAAGCCAACCCAGCGCGATGATCGCGTTGCGTCGCAACAAATCGTCCTTCTCCGTCGTCGCGTACTTGATCAACGTCTTGCGCGCCTTGTCGTCGCTCGCACCGGCGCTGGCGAGCGCGCGCAACAGGTCCTTCTTGACCTTGGCGCTCTTCTCCTTGGCGAGCGCCGAACTGAGCGCGCGCACGGACTCGGGCGCGGCGAGTTGTTCGAGCGCCACGACGGCTTCATCGCGCAAGAGCTCGTCCTCGTGATCGAGGAACTCGGCGACGATCTTCCAATACACCGGCGGCGAAAGGACGCCGATCGCGTGCATCAACCGGTCCTGTCGATCGCCGCCGCCGTCCGCGCCGCCGGGATTGGTCGGATCGCCGCCGCCACCATTGCCGCCGCCGAAACCGCGCCGACCGATCAAGTCGTTCTTGAGCTCGAGCGCGATGAACTCCTGGGCCTCGGGTTCCGGCGAAAGCAGGACCTGCAGGATCTTCAGCTCGCGACCCGGGCCCCAGAACGAGGCCTTGAGCTCCTTCAGCAACTCGGTGAGCTTGGCCTTCGTGGGCGGCGTGAGCCCCGCGCCGGGAACGCCGCTGGGATCGAACACGCCGCCGCTGACCAAGCGCTTCGGCGCGCGACCGACCGGCGGCAACGCTTTCGCGGCCTTGGGATCGACGAGCTTGATCGCCGCCGCGAAACACCAAGCGAGTTCCTCCGCGGTCACTTCGTAAGGAACCGAGAGCAGGATCTTGCCGTCGGGTCCGGCGAACACATGTTGCGGCGCGACGACGAAACCGGACGCGTCGGCCTTGAGCACCTTCTGCCGCGCTGCGCCGTCGACGCGCTTGTGCGAGATGCAATCGATGCCGACGAAGCGCGTGCACGGCCGTCCTTCGGGTGCGTGATCGAAGCGCGAGGCGACGAGGTTGACGGTCAAGGCCGAGGCCGCGACCACGCGCTCGTCGCTGTAGACCTTTTGCGCCATGCGATCGTTGGCGGCCTCGCCGTCCATGTTGACCGCGAGGAACACGACTTTCTTGTCTTGCGCGGCGCGGGCGAGCGCGGCTTCCCAGTCCTTGTCCCACGTGACCGAGTTGCCGGCGAAGGCACGTGCCGCGAGCAGGACGAGCAGCGGGAGGACGCGGAGCGAGCGTTGGATTCGGAACATGAGCGGCGTTCTCGGGTGGCGACGGATGAGGCTCTGCAACCCGGCGCGGGGCGCGCGGTGTCGGAGCGGACCGGCGCGAGGTGCGAGAATCGTGCCCGCGCGGCCGTGCGAACGCCATGGCGGGCTGCGCGAGCAGCGCGCGGAAGCATTTTTGCGCGCGCTCAGCTCCGCATTGCTCCATTCGAGAACGGCTGGATTCGGTCGGCTGCGCGGTGGATGCGGGCCTCCGGCGGCGCGCGCTCGGAACTGGTGCATGCAAGTCGAAACGGCGTGGTGTGTGCGCGCGGACGCGCAAGGCAAAGGCGCGCCGGGCGTCGACCAAATTCTGCATCGAAGTCGCAGAGCGCTTTGTCGGTCGACGCCGCGCATTGGCGGCGCACAGATCACGCGCTTTCGCCGAGCGACAGCTCGAAGCTCGACAGCGCGCAAAAGCGCAGCGACAACGCGTGGCCGCTCTCGCGTTCGAAGCGCGCGAGCAACTCGTCGCGCCGCGCGCGCGCCTCGGCGACGTCGAGCGTGCCGAGCGAACGGCGTTCGCGGAACTTGCGGCCGTCGGCGGTGTGGAAGGTGAAGGCGATCCACCAACGGCGACCGTTGCGCCACAGGTGATGGTCGCGGTGCGCGGCGTCGTCGGGGCGGGGAGTGAAGGCGAGTTGTTGGTGAGTCACGGCGTTGAGCTCCGGTTGCGGGTTCGCTTGACCGCCGGAGCGCGCCGGCCTGTCGCCGCGCGAGGCACTTCGTTGTTCGAGCGACGCGCTCGAACCTCATCGCGAACGCGCTGGCGCTCGCATGGCACCTTGGGATGCCCTCCCAGGTTGCCGGACCCCGCGATCGGGGTCACTCCGGAAGTCGAGCGAGAGATTCAGGCCTGCGCGCGAATTGCGCAAGCGCGAAATGTGTCATGGAGCTGCGCCGCCGAACTCGCTCGCGTCGCGTGCGCGCCACTCAGTGAGGCGAAATCGCGACCGGCAATTCGCCGCGCAGATCGTGGAGCAGGTTGAGGAGCATGTTGTCGATCAGCGCCGACTTCCGCTCCATCGGATCCCGCGCGTAAGCCCACGGCAGCACGAACCAGTGCATCCACGTCGCGACACTCTCGCTGTAGACGTACTGCCGCACGGTTGCGCCGTTGTGCTTGAGCTTCGCCTCCAAGTACAGGTCGTCACGCCCGTAAGCCGGCACGATTCCGAGCGAGCCGATGAAGAAGAACGCGAGCGTCATCGTCAGCGCGGGATTGCGCGCGGTCTCGCGGTAGTACATGTCGACGTGCCACTCGCCGGCCTGCTGTTGGCGCGTCGCTTCGGCGAACACGCGCCGGAAGATCGGCTCGACGCGCGCTTGCAGGACCGACGCGACCACCGGCGCAGGAGCGCTCGCCTGGCTGAGAGCCGCGATGTTGCCGAGCGAAGCTCCCTCGGAGAACTCGTAGGTGATCGCGCTCAGCTTGCGCTCGCGCTCCAAGTCGTCGAGGCTGCGCAGCGGCAGCGTCGGGTTCGAGAAACTCGCGCACCCGACGCACGCGAACAAGGCGAGCGCGAGCAGACGGAACGTGGCCGGGCCGAATCCCGATTGAGCGTTCATTCGATTCCTCCGTGCCGCGCGAGCCGCCGACGCGCGGCACGCAGCGAACGAAACGCTGCGCGCGTGCGTCGATGACGGAATGCTCGGACCGCAGGATGCTAGGCCGGATGCGCAGCGCTCGAATCACGACAACGGCGTAGTCGGTTGCGCGACGCACTTCGTTGTTCGAGCGACGCGCTCGAAGCTCATCACGAACGCGCGGCGCTCGCTTGGCACCTTGGGATGCCCTCTCCGGTTGCCGGGCCCCGCGATCGGGGTCACTCCGGAAGTCGAGCGAGAGATTCAGGCCTGCGCGCGAATTGCGCAAACGCGGACGGTGTCGTGGAGCGCGTCGCTCTCGTCACTTGGGCGCCGTGTGCCGGGCTACGCGGTCTTCGTCGTGCCCTTGTCGCGGAACAGCGCGATGAAGACGACGAGCACGACGAGCGCTGCCGCGGCGAGTGCCATCCACAGCGAGTGCCAGTCGACGGCCTTTACGCCCGCGGTCTCGCTCGTGTAGTTGCCGACGAGTTTCTCGACGACCTTTGCGCCGACGCCGAGTCCAAGACCCTGCGTGATCAGAACGAGGAAGCCCTGCGCTTGCCCGCGGATCTCCTTCGGCGCCGTGCGATCGACGTACAGGAACCCCGTGACGAAGAAGAAGTCGTAGCAGATGCCGTGCAACAGCACGCCCGCGATGGCCATCCACATGACCTTGTCGCCCGCGCCCATGCTGAACAGCCCGTAGCGCGCGACCCACGCCGCCATGCCGACTGCGAGCATCCACTTCACGCCGAGGCGCACGAAGAAGAGCGGCATCGCGACCATGAACAGGATCTCGCTCATCTGCCCGTACGACATGGTGAACGTCGGCTTCTCGAAGCCGACGAACTCGATGAAGTTGCGCGCCTGGTTGTAGTAGCCCGCGAGCGGGATGCAGATCAGGAACGAGCACACGATGAAGACGGCATAGGCGGGCTTCGCGAGCAACTTGAGCGAGTCGAGTCCGAGCACTTCGCGCACCGAGATCGCCTTGCCCTTGGCCGGCGGCGGCGTGTGCGGCAACGACAGCGAGTAGAAGCCGAGCAAAACGCCAGCGACGCCGGCGAGCTGGAACTGCATCGCCGACTTGTCGCCGTTCGGCAGCCAACTCACCGCGATGTTGCCGACGATCCAACCGATCGTCCCGAACACGCGCACCATCGGGAACTGCTTCTCGGGATTCGACATGTTCGCGAACGAGATCGTGTTCGTGAGCCCGAGCGTCGGCATGTAGCACAGCATGTGCACGAGCAGCAGCAGCACGTACGGGTGCGTGAAGTCCTTCGCGCGATCGGCCGCTACGCCGCCGACGACGCTCGGCACGATGATCAACGCGAGGCCGCCGAGGAGGTGCATCGCGGCGAGCACGCGCTGCGTCGGGAAGAATCGATCGGCGATCAGGCCGAGGAAAATCGGCGAGATGCAGGCGGCGATAGGACCGACGGTGTAGGCCCAGCCGGTGAGCTCACCGAGGCCGGCCGTGTTCATCCAGCCCGTCATGGACACGTACCACGCGCCCCAGACGAAGAACTGCAGGAACATCATCACCGACAATCGCGATCCGATTGCGGCAGGTTGCGTGGTCGTGCTCATGGATGCGACGAGCTCTTCGTTGGGGGCGGGGAGCGGCGGGGGGGGGACGAGCGCGCGACGGTATCGAGTGCGGCGTGCACGCGCGACGGTCGACTCGCGGCTGCTGCCGGCGACGATGAGAGCGTTCGGCCTTTCGGATTCGAAAGCCGCGCGTGCGAGCGTGCGTTCGGGCGAGGCTGCCGCGCTTCGTGCTTGGCGCGCACGTGTCGCGACGAGTCTTTCGCGCTTGTCCGACGAACTACTTCGAGGCCGGTGTTTCCGGCGACGAAACCGCCGTGCGTCGGGCTGTGGTTCGCCATCTCGCGGCCCACGATCACGAGCGCGCCGTCGGGCGCACTCATCGCGGTGGGACGAGCGCCACTCGAAGCTCGGTCGTGCGCGTCGCCGTGCCGCAACCACTGCATGAAGCTCGGAGCCGATGGCGTGGCCTGCTTCACACGCGCGCGGCGTGCTGCAGTCTCGCACCGTCGAAGCGCGCGTAAGTGGCGCTTCAGCGACCGGCGCGCTGCTGCCGACAAAGGCGCTCGCCGGAGGCAATGCGGACGCCGCGCTTGCTGCGCCGCGAAACATTCGCCTACCCTCCCGCGGCGCAACGATGTCGATTTCCACGAAGTCCTTCTTCGCTTGGCTGTGGCTGCTCGCCTTCACGGCGATCGGTGTCGTCGGCGCACAGGGCCTCGTGCTGTGCATCGGGCCGCAAGGCCACTTGGCGGTCGAGGCGAAGTCGGCGGGAGATTGCGGCGGATGTCTGCCTGCAGCTCACGACTCGGCAGCGAGTGAGTCCACGAGCTCCGTCGACACTGCGCCGAGCTGTCCGTGTGACGACATCACCTTGCCTGCGAGCAACGTCGTCGCCGCGAAGTCCGGCACGAGCAAGTGCGTCGATTGGAAGTCGAACGCGACACCGCTTGTGTTTGCGCACTTCACTTCGTGCGCCGCGCCGGGCTTTGGACTCTGCGCGGTCGAGCGCAGCGCCGCCGCCAAGCGTGCGCCACCGTCGCAGCTGCGGCGCTTCGTGCTGCGCGTGTAGCGAGTGTTCCTGTGTGCGTGTCCGGAGCGAGCCGTGTGCGCTCGCCGGACCGCTTGTCGTGTCGTCCGCTCGGGCCACGTGCCCTGCGTCGATCGCGCGTTCACCCAGGCTCGCAACCACCGTTCGCCGAGGATCCATTTGGAATTTCAATCGCACCCACGAGCTCTGCGACGGCCGCTCGTTGTCGTCGCGCTGCTCGCGCTCGCCTCCTGCGTCGCCAACGTCGCAGCGCCGGATGTCGGCGCGGAAATCGCGCGCACGATCGACACGGCCGGCACCGTTGAATTGCGCGCCGAAGGCGGCGCGTACGACGCGGCCGTTCCCGTCGGGGCAGCGCTTTCGCTTCGCGATGCCGTCGCGCTTTGCGTCGATCGAGACGCCGGATTGCAGGCGGCACTCGCGCGCGTGCGAGTCGCGCTCGCCGACGCGCGACAGGCACGCCTACTTCCGAATCCGATCTTGAGCCTTGTGCTCCGCGTGCCCGACGGCGGCGGCCGCACGCAGATCGATGCCGGGATCACCAGCGAGCTCGTCGACATCTTGAAGCGACCGGGCCGTGTCGACGCCGCCGACCGGCGCTTGGAGGCCTCGATAGCGCAGGCGCTCGTCGTCGCGCTCGATCTCGTGGTCGAGTTGCGCGAGCGCTATGCGGAGAGTCAAGCGTTCGACGAGCTCCTGCCGCTCGTGCGCGCGCGCGCTGCGTTGCTCGATCGACTCGTCGATCTTGCGCAAGCGCGACTCGAATTCGGTGAGGGAGCACGCGTCGACGTGACCACGCTGCGCGGCAAGCGCGTCGAGCTCGACATCGACATCGCTGAACTCCAGCGCCGCCAACGTCAAGCACGCATCGCGCTCGCGCGCTTGATCGGAGTGCCGTCGGGTGCGTCGGACTGGCAACTCGATGCGTGGGCGCCGCTGCCGGCGCTCGCGAAGGACGAGCGCACGTGGATCGAAGCCGCCTTGGCGCGTCGACCGGAAATGCACGCCGCGCTGCTCGAATTGGCGGCGCTCGGTGATGACGCGGCGCTGGCCGCGCTCGCGAAGTGGGACGGCACGACGTTGGGCCTCGCGGCGGAGCGCGGCGATGGTTGGGCGCTCGGCCCCTCGCTCGCGCTTCCGCTTCCGTTGTTCGACATGGGCGACGCGCGGCGTGCGAAGGCGAGCGCGCAAATCGTCGCTGCGAGGCACGAACTTGTCGACCTCGGCCGCGGCGTGATCGAGCAGGTACGCCGCGCCCATGTCGATTTCAGCGAGGCGTGCCTAAGCCTCGAGCGCGTGCGCGACACGCTGATCCCACTGCAACGCGATCGGCGCCGGGAAGTGGAGGACACGTACCTCGCCGGCCACACCGACGTCACCGCGCTGTTGCTCGCCGAGCAGGACCTTCGGCAAACCGAAGCGCGGCTCGTCGAACTCGAAGAGCGTGCCGCAGTGTCGCTGGCGCGACTCGAACGTGCCGTGGGCGGACCCGCCGTGGCGCGCGACGTGATCGAAGATCCGAACCGACTTCCGACTCCTCCGACGCAGCGACGCTGATCAAAGCGCGACACCACACGCATGAAGCACACTCAATCGAATACGAAGCGGGATTCAGCAGCGCGCGCGCGTTTGCGCCTCGCGACGCTGGTGTTTTCGTGCCTCGCTGTCGCGTGCGACGAAGACGGCCACGCGAACGGCGACGGGCACGCACACGCCGCGAACGAACACGACGAACAGGTCGCGCTGCATTCCACAAGCGAGTCGGCGGAGCACGGCGACGAGGTCACGCTTTCCGACGCGGCCATCGCGCTCAACGGCATCCGCATCGAGGCCGTCGAACGCCGAGTGCTGATCCCGACGTTACGCGCTCCTTCACAAGTCGCCTTCAACTCCGAGGGCATGGCGCACGTCGGCATTCCCGTGCAGGGGCGCGTGTCGGAGCTGCGCGTGCGGCTCGGCGACCAGGTTTCCAAGGGTGATGCATTGTTGGTCGTCGAGAGCGCGGAGCTGGGCGAGGCGCAGAGCGATCTTTTGCAGAAGCGCAGCGCGGCGGCGAACGCGCAGCCGGCCGTCGAGCTCGCGCTGAATGCTCACGAGCGCGCGCGGGCGCTCTACGACAAGAACCAAGGCATTGCGCTGACCGAGGTGCAACGGCGCGAAATCGAGTACCGCGCCGCGGCTGCGGGGTTGGCCGGCGCGCACGCCGGCGTCGAAGCTGCGCGCAATCGGTTGCGCTTGCTCGGCATGGGTCCGGAGGCGCTCGAACGACTTGCGACGAGCGGCGTGATCGAACCGCAATTCGTCGTCGTCGCACCGATCGCGGGGCAAGTGATCGAGCGCGAGGCCACGCTCGGCGAGTTGGTCGGTCCCAATCGCGAGGCACTGCTCGTGCTCGCCGACACGACCAAATTGTGGGTGATCGCCGACGTGCCCGAGGCGCGCTTGCGCGAGATCCGCAAGGGCGCGCGCGCGCGTGTGTTGCTCGGAAGTTCCAGCGATCACTGGTGCCAAGGCGTCGTGTCGTTCATCTCACCTGCTCTCAATCCGGCCACGCGCACGGTGCAGGTGCGCATCGAGCCCACGGATCATCACGAGGAGCTGCGGCCGGGCGTCTTCGCGCAGGCCGAGATCGAAGTCGGCGGCGCGAAGCTCGAGGCGGTGCTCGCGCTGCCCGAAAGCGCGACGCAGCTCGTCGAAGGCGCCTTGTCGGTGTTCGTGCCCGTGCAAGGCGAGCCCGGCACGTTCGCTGCGCGTCGCATCAGCGTCGGTGTGCAAGTCAGCGGCTACTTGCCGGTGCTTTCCGGCCTCGTCGAAGGCGAACGCGTCGTCGTCGACGGCAGCTTCATCCTCAAGGCCGAGCTGGGCAAGGCCGGCGCGAAACACGAGCACTGACCGACCGTTCACAAGAGTCCGCGCGCGCACGGATGCGACGGGGCTCACGCACGGAACCGCTCGTCGCTCACGGAGAATTCCCATGCTCGAACGCCTGCTGCAGTTTTCGATTCGTCATCGCATCGGCGTGTTGCTCGTCGTGCTCGGCGTCGCATTGATCGGCGTCTTCGCGCTGAAGCGTCTGCCGATCGACGCTGTGCCCGACATCACCAACAACCAAGTCCAGATCAACGCGGTCGCGGCGGCGCTCGCGCCGATCGAGGTCGAAAAGCAGGTCACGTTTCCGATCGAAGCTGCGCTCGCCGGCATTCCGGGCTTGCAATACACGCGCTCGCTTTCGCGCAACGGCTTCGCGCAAGTGACCGCCGTTTTCGACGACGACGTCAGCATCTATTTCGCTCGCACGCAGGTCACCGAACGTCTCGGCGAAGCGCGCGAGAGCCTGCCCTCCGGCGTCGATCCGCGCATGGGCGCGATCTCGACGGGGCTCGGCGAGATCTACATGTGGACGGTCGAGTACGAGCATCCGCTCGGCGCGGGCGCGACTCCGTCGGACGGAAAGCCGGGATGGCAACGCGACGGCGCGTACTTGACGCCCGAAGGTCGACGCTTGTCGAACGAGCTCGAGCGCGCCGCGTACTTGCGCGAAGTCCAGGACTGGATCATCCGACCGCAAGTCCGCGGCGTGCCCGGAGTCGCGGGCGTCGACGCGATCGGCGGCTACGTCAAGCAGTACCACGTGCAACCCGACCCGATGAAGCTCGTCAGCTACGGGCTGACGTTCGCAGACGTCATCGACGCCCTCGAACGCAACAACGTCAGCGCCGGCGCCGGATACGTCGAACACAAGGGCGAGTCGTACTTGGTGCGCGTGACGGGGCGCATCGAAACGCCTGAGCAACTCGCGGCGATCACCGTGGGGAGTCGCGGCGGCGTGCCGATTCATGTCGACGATGTCGCCGAGGTCGGCATCGGTCGCGAGCTACGCACGGGAAGCGCCAGCGAAAACGGCGTGGAAGTCGTCGTCGGCACGGCGCTGATGTTGATCGGCGAAAACAGCCGCACGGTCGCGGCGGCGGTCGACGTGAAGATGAGCGAGGTCGCGCGCAGTCTGCCGCCGGACATTCGCGCCAAGACGGTGCTCAATCGCACGAAGCTCGTGAACGCGACCATCGCGACCGTTCAGAAAAACCTGATCGAGGGCGCGCTGCTCGTGATCGTGGTGTTGTTCCTGCTGCTCGGAAACATGCGTGCGGCGCTGATCTGCGCGTTGGCGATTCCGCTCTCGATGCTGATCACGGCGATCGGCATGGTGCAGGCCGAAGTCAGCGGCAATTTGATGAGTCTCGGCGCCGTCGACTTCGGGTTGATCGTCGACGGCGCCGTGATCGTGGTCGAGAACTGCCTGCGGCGCCTCAGCGAGCGACAGCACGCGCTCGGTCGCACGCTGTCCTTGCCCGAGCGCCTCGAAGAAGTCGGCCGCGCAGCGCGCGAGATGATTCAGCCCTCGGTCGCGGGTCAAGCGATCATCGTCACCGTGTATGTACCGATCCTCGCTCTGACCGGAGTCGAGGGGAAGCTGTTCCATCCGATGGCGT
>CAYHRR010000055.1:0-13377 GCA_964358875.1 uncultured Planctomycetaceae bacterium
ATCGACGGCGTTGGTCAGTGGGTTTACGGCATTGCGTTTCTGATCAACGGCCCGCTGACCGATCGCTTCGGCGGTCGCGTGACGATGATCGCGGCGACCGTCGGCTCGGCCGTGATGAACGTCGCGATGGCGCTCGTGTTCCGCAGCTCGACGGCCGGTGAGCTCGACGCCGACGGATTGCGTTCGTGGTTGCTCGCCGTCAACGCGATCAACATGTACTTCCAGAGCTTCGGCGCCGTCAGCATCGTCAAGGTCAACGCGCCTTGGTTCCACGTGCGCGAGCGCGGCGTGCTCGGCGGTCTGTTCGGCATCCTGATTTCGCTCGGCCTGTACTTCTCCTACGACTGGAGCCTCGAGCTCGCCAAGCACTTCGGCTTCTCGGTCGCCTTCTTCGGTCCGGCGGCGGTGCTGGCCGTGTGCGCCGTCTCGACGATCGCGTTCGTGCGCGATTCGCCGAGCAGCGCGGGCTTCGCGGACTTCGATACCGGCGATGCGAGTTCGGGTCAGGTCGGCACACAGAAAGTGAGCGCGATCCTGCGCCGCATGTTCTCGCAGCGCGTCATTTGGATCATCGTCGGAATCGAGTTCTGCTCGGGGTTCCTGCGCCAATCCGTGATGAAGCAATACCGCCTCTATTCCAAGGCGGTCGACGGCGGTGACACGTTCGTCTACGAGCATTGGGGCATGCTCCTGTGTGTCGCCGGCATCCTCGGCGGAGTGTTCGCGGGCTTCATCTCCGACCACGTGTTCCAGAGTCGACGCGGCCCGGTTTCGAGCGTGCTCTACGGCGGCATGTTGCTCGGCGCGATCGGCGCATGCTTCCTGCTCGGCACGCCGGCGCTCGGCTGGAGCGTCGTGTTCATGTCGCTGTGCGTGATCGGCGTGCACGGCATGTTGTCGGGCACAGCCTCGATGGATTTCGGCGGCACGAAGAACGCCGGGCTCGTCACGGGCGTGATCGACGGCTTCGTGTACCTCGGCGGCGGCGTGCAGGCCTTTCTGTACGGCCGCACGCTTCCGACCGGCGATGCCGCGAAGGTCGCCGATGCGTGGGCGATCTGGCCGCGCGCCATGGTGCCGGTCGCACTCGTCGGACTCGTGCTGTGCGCGATGATCTGGAACGCGCGCCCCAAGCCGAGCGGCGGGCACTGACGAGCGTGTTGCCTGCGAGGCGCGACTAGTGAGCGCTCGCGCCGCGGAATACAGTCGGCGCGAGGCCGAATCGAAATCCAAGGAGGAGTGCATGACCGCAGAGTTCAAATTGCGCCCCGGGAACGCAGTCGCGTGTCGGGTCAACTATCACCGTCAGGGTTGGAACGGGAGCGTGTGCCAGAACCCGGCGGCCTGGGATTGTGGAACGAAGGACTTCTCGTTTCGAACGCGCGAGTGCGAGGCGGGCAACAAACTCTGCTACCACATTTTCACCTTCGATCGCGCCGCGCCGCGCTTGGTGGTGGAGAACAACGGCGGCAGTTGGATCCTCGGGAACGACATCCACGCGCTCGACGATCAAATCCTGTTGATGTATGCATTCAACGCTGCCGAGCCGGACGGACTGCCTTCAGCCGCGGACAGTGGGGAAATCGGCGTCGGGCTGTATCGCATCAAGAACGTCGAGAAGCACCCGCACGGCGCGTATGTCGATTGGCGCGTCTATCCCTATGAAAATGGCTGGGCACGCTTGCCGCGCGGGGTGCGCGACCCGATACCGCGCAAACTCGACGCCGGCGGCGCGTACGTGTACCAGGTCTACGGCGACGCTCTGCAACGCTGGTTGCAAGAGGTCGTCGACCGCGTCGGCGACGGGCGCGAGGGTTGGTGGCTGGCCGACGACGCGAGCAAGCTGAAGTCCTTCAATGCCCGCCTCGGTGAATGGCTGAAAGCCGCCGAGAAAGCGCGGCTGCGTCGCGATCCGGAGTCGGCGAAATTGCTCGAGTACGCGTCGCCTGCGCCGCCCAACCGACCGTTCGCCTCCAAATTCAAGGATGTCAAGCTCGCACCGACGCCGGCACCGATCGCCCACTCCACGAGCGCTCCCACCGTGCCGCTGTCCGCCGTCGCGGCGGCCGTCGTTGCGCCGGTCGTAGCGGCACCGAGTGTTGTCGCAGCGCCGCCAGTGAGAGTCGCCGCGACACCGCTGCTCGATGCGACTTGCGAGGCTGCGGTGCTGCGCCACTTCGGTCGCGAGGTGCTCGACGCGCTGCGTATCGGACTGATGATCAAACCGATCCTGATCTTGCGCGGTCCTCCGGGCATCGGAAAGAGCACGCTCGCCGGCAAACTCGTCGACGATGCGTCGCGACGACTGACCGTGACCGTCGCGGCAACCTGGCGCGGTCGCGAAGACTTGCTCGGTTACGTCAGCCCGCTCGACCACCAATTCGAGCCCTCGCAGTTCACCGACTTCCTCGCCGCAGCAGCGCGCGCTTGGGACGCGGGAGACGCGCGCACGCACATCGTGGTGTTCGAGGAATTCAACCTCGCGCAGCCCGAATTCTGGATGTCGGACATTCTAGTGCGTTCGGAGTACGCGCCGACCGATCGCGAGCGGCGCACGCTGCACCTCGGAGGGCGTACGGTGCGCGGCTGGGTCGGCGGCGCGACCTCGGTGTTTCTTGCTCCAAACGTCAAGTTCATCGCGACCGTCAACGACGACCACACGACGCGCGCGCTGTCGCCGCGCGTGCTCGACCGCGCGGCAATCGTCGACCTGTCGCTCGATCCGCGCGAAGCGTTGGCGCGCGTCGAGCTCGTGCTCGAAGCTGATCAACTCGCCGCGATCGAGGATCTCGATCAACATGCGCGCAAGAAGGGAGCCGCGTTTTCGCTGCGCACGGCGATCTCCTTGAAGAGTTGCCTGGACGCCGAGAAGAGCCTCGCTCTCGAGCGTTGGAAGATCATCGACCTCGTCCTGGAGCAGGAAATCCTCGCGCGCATTCGCTTCATGGCCGGCGACCCGGCCGATCATCGGCTGTGCGATCGACTCGAGGCCTGGAGCAAGAAGTGGGCTGCGCGGCTGCCTGACTGCGAGAAGTCGATCAGCGCTTGGAGCGAGGCTCTGCGCGAGGGCTTCGACGCCTGAGGCACGCGCCATGGCCACGCTCGTCGAAACTCTGATCGCGGACTTGCACGCCTTCGCGCCCGAGTTGCTCGCTCCCGGCCTGAAATCGGCGGCACTGCATCCGGGCTTGTCCATGCACCGCGGCACGCTCGCGCATCTCGGCGAGGCCGAGGTGATCCTGCAACTCGTGCCGGGCCTGCTCGCGGAATTGCAGGCGCAGGAACGCCTCGATCGCGTCGTAGAGGCGTCGTCGACGACGCCGATCCGCGCGCAACTTTCGCGACGGCCGGCGGACTACATGCGGGACGGCGATCGACTCGTACCCGCACGTTGGTCCGTGCTCGAACCGCTGCGCGAGTTGCCCACGAACGAGCTGCGCTGGTTGCTGCACATCATCGCGGGACTCGACGAGCGCGCCGCGCGCACGGCTGAGCGTTTTCGCAAGCAGGTGGCCGAGGCACGTGAGTCGCGCGCCGGTGAGTCGCCGTACGCGCGTGAAGAACAAGCCGCCTTGACCGCGCTCGAAGACCGCGCGCACTTGTGCGTCACGGCGCTGCGCAATGCGCGTGCTCGTGTACTCAAGTCGGCCGGACGCAGCCTCGCGCCCAGTGCAACGGTTCCCAATCCGTATCCGCGCACGCCCTCCTGGCGACGACTGCGCATCGCCGTCGGAGCGTTCCTCGCGCCCGGCGCACCGTCGGCGGCGTACCTGAGCAGCCTGCTCCCCGAAACGGCGTCGATCGCCGACGTCGCGTTCCTCTACGAACGCTGGTGCGGCATGCGCGTCGTGCAGGAACTCGAGACGCTGGGATGGGCGCGCTCGAGCGACGCCGTCTGGCCCCTGTTTCTCGGCGGCAGCGTCGTTTTCCGACGCGATGAAGCCGTGGCGCGCCTATGGATCGAACCGCGCTTCTCCGACCGCGCCGTGCACCAAAGCGGATTCAAATGCGAAGGAGCCTATGAGAAGACCCCGGATCTGCTGCTCGTGACGCAGGGTCCGCTGGGCCTCGACGGTTGGGTGCTCGATGCCACGATGTCGACGGATCCGATCGTGCTGGCGAGCAAAGGCGACTACCGCACGTGGATCGTCGGCACGAAGACTCAGTACATCGCGGGTGTCTGCATCGCGCGTCGACCTGAACGCTCGTGGGCAGCCGCGCCGCTCGGTGGATCGCAGTGCAAACTCCTCGCGCCCTTCGACGGTTCGATCGGCGTCGTACCGATGAACGTCATCCATTGGAATCCCGAGCCGCTGCGCGCTTGGTTGCGCGACATCGTCGTACCCGCCGAGCGCTGGAGCCACGCGTCGCGAGCTGTGCAAGGCGCGAACTAGGACAGCGCTTGCGCGCGCTTGTCGAGGCCGAGTTCGCGCAGCGCGGTGCGGATCGTCTCTGCGGCCGCGTCGAATTCCGCTGCGGGAACATTCGAGCGTTGGCGCTTGAAGTCCATGTCGTCGGGCTTGTCGAGCTGCATCAAATGCAAGTGCATGTGGCGCACTTCGAGGCCGAGGATCGTCACGCCGACCTTCTCGCAGCCGAAGCCGTGCTTCATCGCGCGCGCGACGTTCTGCGCGACGCCGAACAGGTGCGCAGCGAGCTGCGGCTCGAGGTCGGTCCAGTGGTCGACTTCGACGCGCGGCACGATCAATGTGTGACCCGCGCGGATCGGTTGGATCGATAGAAACGCGACACACTGCTCGTCGCGCCACACGAAACGGCCTGGGATCTCACCTTGGATGATGCGTGTGAAGATGCTCGCCATGCGCGCCTCGAATCGTGCCTGCTGAGGGATCGCCGCGGATGGTAGCGTCGTCGGCGCGCGCACGGTTCGAGCCGATCTTTGCGCGAGCAGCGCAACTTCCGCGCATGCACGGATAGGACACCCGGAGGCACCGACATGGGCATCACTTCGCTGATCGCAACGGCGGCGCTGGCGTTCTTTCAATCGGGTTCAGTGCCCTTCGACGAGGCAGGCAAGGAGTTGCTGCAACTCGCGGCGCGCGAACGCATGAAGACCGTGCCCGAGGCGCAGGACATTCGCACGCGCCTTGCGCCGCTGCACGAACGCGCGCAATTCGGCGCCCTCGAGCTGTGGATTCCCAAGCGCGTGCTCGACGAGAAACTCGTCGCGCGCGCGGGGCCGGACGCGCGCGAACTGCAGAAGCTCGCGACGGAACTCGTCGCACTTCAAGGCTTGTGGCTCGAACGCATGGGGCTGCGCGACGGCGAGCTCGCGGCGGCGCGCAAGTCGCTCGAGGGCGTCGCGCGTTGGACGCGCGACTTCAAATCCGACCACGTTCCGGATCAAAAGGCCGACGTCGTCCAGGCGCGGCACGCGCTCGAGAAGTTGTTGTTGAAGCGCGAGCTCGCGGTCGATGACTTCGGCCTCGTGTTGATCTTCGCACCGACGCGCGCGCAGTACATCGGCACGATCGGTGCCGCGGGAATGCTCGATCAGGGGCGGCGCAAGGCGTTGCTCGTCGACGGCGCGCGGCGCAGCCTGAGCGCGCAGATCGCGACGGCCACGATCGTCGCGGCCTGGAGCAACGGTCCTGAACTCGCGCGGCAAGCGGCGCTGACCGACGTGGTGTTGTCGCCTGCGGATCAGCACCAGGCGTTGCTGCATTCGGCCGCACACGTCTTGTCGGTGAACGCGGCGCCGTCGTCGCCGAGTTGGTTCCTCGAAGGCCTCGCGATCGGCGACACGATCGGCGTGCTCGGCGCGGACGAGACGTTGTGCTCGGGCTGGTCCGAGCAAAGCCCGATGGCGCACAACGCGCACTTCGGCGACGCGCTCGGAATCCTGCTGTGGGTCACGCGCGACAAGAGCCCCTACCGCAACGATCCGTCCGCGACCTATTTCGTCGCCGCGCTGCGCAGCGCGTGCGGACGCGAGGGCTTCGAAGTGCTCGACCTCGATTCGCAAAATCCGGCTGAGCATGTGCGCGCGCCGCTCCTCGGCGAAGACGTGCAGACGCCGGCCGAGATCACCGCGGGTCCGCCGGGCGTGCGCCGCGGTTACGCCGAGCTGTACCGCGCCTATTGCGCGTGCTTCGTGCATTGGCTCGACGAACAGCCCTCGAAGCCCGGGCGCTCGCTGCTGGTCGACCTTTGCTCCGAACTCTCCAAGATCCCCTTCGATCCCTCGGCGCGGCACATTCCGCTGCATGAGATTTCGCCGCGCGTGACGGGCAAGACGTTGGGCGCGAGCACCGATGCCGACGGAGATCTCGAAGCTGCGTTCAACGCGTGGTTGTGTCCTTAGCGAGCGGCCATGCTGTCGACGAGTGCTCCGAGCTGCGCGACGCTTCGTAACGGCCGGCTCGAACGACTCATGAGCCCGGTGCTGCGAACGCCGCGCCGACTTGCCGCATCGCGTTGCGCCGGACGCGCTTTGCGCGTCACGCTCTTCCACGGTCCCGCGACGCAGTTCACGAACGGCTCGGGCTAGGATCGCGCGCCATGCTCTCGATCGTCCTGTTCGCTGCGCTCGCGCAAACGCCGCCGTTGCCGTTCGAAGCACTCGGGAACGCGCTGCTCGCGGCCGCCGACGAAGCGCGCGGATCTGCGGTAGGCGACGCGCGCATTGCGACGCGCCTCGAAGCGCTGCACGAGCGCGTTTCGCTCGGCGCGGTCGAACTGTGGGTGCCGCGGCGCGTCGTCGATGTCGACGGCAAGTTGCAGGACGGCCCGAAACCGAAGGAAATCGCCGCTGAAGTCGCGGGTCTCGTCGCGCTGGAGCGCGCTTGGTTCGAGCGCGTGACCGGCGACAAGGCGAAGCTCGCCGCGGCGAACGAGGCTCTCGCTCGCATCACACCGTCGCCCGCGAAGGCGCGTGGATTTCCGCTCGAGGCGCCGGATGCCGAGCAAACCGGCGCGCGCGCCACGCTCGAGCAATTGTTCTTCGACGCGCCGCTCGGCTCCGGTCGACGCGAGCTTGTCGTCGTGCTCGCTCCGACGCGCGCGCAGTTCATCGCACTGCTCGGCGCGGGCGGCATCGTCTACGACACGCTGCGCGAGCAGTACTGGATCGAAGCGGCGCGCGAGCACGTGTTCCACTGGCTCGACTTCGACGTGTGCATCGTCGCGCAGAGCGTCGCGCCTGATGACGCCAAGGCGCCGGCGTTGCCCGGCATCGCCATGTTCGACGAAGTAGCGACGCAGTGGATCGTGCATGGCGCCTCGCACTTGCTCTCGGTGCACTTCGCCGCAAACGCGCCGCCGTGGTTCAACGAAGCGCTCGCTGTCGGCGACACGATCAGCGCCGCCGGCGCGGACGAGACCTTGTGTTCGGGCGCCGCGCCGCCCGCGACGGCGCTCGACGTGGGCCGCACAGCACTCGTTTGGGTTACCAAGCACGCGAGCCCCTACCGCGGGCGCGCATCGATGAAGTGGTTCGCGAAGGAGCTGAAATCGGCGCGCAATCGCGAGGGTTTGCTGGTCGTCGATCTCGCGCGCGGCGTCGACGCCTTTCGCGTTTCGGTGCCGCTGCTCGGAGCATCGAATGCGCTGCCGGCGCTCGTCGATAGCGCGCCGCTTGGTGCGAAGCAGGGCTTCGCTGAGCTGTACCGCGCGTACTCGACGGCCTTCGTGCACTGGCTCGACGAATCCGGAGCATCACGCGAACGGCTATTGCCGCGACTCATGCTCGAACTGCGCGCGCTCCCGAAGAGCACCGACTTCCATGCGCTTGTGCAGAAACTCAGCGAACGCACGCTTGGCGCGAGCGCGGATCCCGAACGCGATCTCGAAGCCGCGTTCGCCGCGTCGCTCGCGCGCTGAGGGCGCACGGACCAGCCCTGGGTCGCAGCGTGCGAGGGCAGATCCATCGCGGCGCGCGGCACGTCGAGCGTGCACGTCGAGCGTGCACGGCGATCGTGCGCGGCGAGCGTGCGCGGCGAACGTGGCACGCCGCGTGCGCGACTAGGAGCGCGCGAAGAGTTGCGTGGTGACCTGGGGAACGTGGCACTGCTCGCAGCGTGCGCGGTCGGGATGCGTGCAACGCACCTCTTCGCGCGCGGCGGGACCCGAGTGACACGCCGCGCAGTTCTCGCGCATCTGGAACGAGTGCGGAACCACCGGCGGTGCGTCGGTGTAGAGACGCGCGCCGCGGCGCAAATCCTGCTTCAAACCGTCGAAGGCGTTGGCGACGAACACAGCGTCGGTTTGGCGGAACACGTGGCACTGCACGCAGCGCGACGTCGCCGACATGCCGACCGTCTCGGCGTGGGGCGAGGGCGGCGAGTAGCCCAGACCTTCGACCTCCATCCCGAAACGGTTGTGGCACTGGATGCAGTTCGCACCCATCGGCGCGTGCGGGATCACGGGCGGCGCGCCGTCGAACAGGCGGCGCGTCCCGCGCGTTTCGGCGTTCGTCTTCGTCGCCGCGTTGTGACCCGGCACGGGCACTTGCGACGACGGCGCTTCGTCGGAGCAGGCGAACGCCGCGCACGCGACGAGCACTGCGGCGACGAGCAGCGGCTTCACCGCCCGGCCTCGATGCGCTCGACCTTGACCGCGCACTTTTTGTAGTCGGGTTGCTTCGAGATGTTGTCCATCGCGTCGAGCGTGAGCTCGTTGATCTTCAAACTCTCGTCGAAGAACGGCACGAACACGCTGCCGCGCGGCGGTTGGCCGCGACCGTCGACGCGCGCTTCGAGCGCGATGCTGCCGCGCGGGCTCGCGAGCCGCACTTTGTCGCCGCTCTTGATGCCGAGCTGCGTCGCGTCGGCGCGATTGAGCTCGACGTAGGCGCTCGGCACGGCTTGATGGAGCTGCGCGACGCGCCGCGTCATCGAACCCGTGTGCCAGTGTTCGAGCACGCGACCGGTGCACAACCAGAAGGGATACTCGGCGCTCGGCACTTCGGCCGGTGCGTGGTACGGGCGCAACCAAACCGCGGCGCGCTCGCCATAACCCTTGGCCTTGTAGAAGTGCACGCCCGCGGGCTTCTTCACATAAGGATCGAAGCCGGCCGCGTAGCGATAACGCGTCTCTTTGCCGTCGACGACGGGCCACAACATGCCGCGCGTCTCCTTGAGCTGCGTGTAGCTCGCAAGGTCCTTGCCGTGGCCCACGCCGAACTTGCGGTACTCCTCGAACATCGGCTCGTGCCAGTTGTCGTCGGGCCACGGGAACAGCGCGCCCATGCCCATGAGCTTGGCGACTTGCATGATCTGCCACGCGTCCTCGCGTGCCTCGCCGGGCGCGTCGACGAGCTTGTTCCACTGCTGCGTGCGCCGTTCGGAATTGCCGAACACGCCTTCGCGCTCGACCCACAACGCACTCGGCAGCACGAGGTCGGCGACATCCGTCGTCGGAGTCGGATAGACCTCGCTGACCACGAGGAAACGGCCGTCGCCGGGCGTGCGCTCGACGCGGTGCAAATTGGGCAGCGTCACCCATGGATTCGTGGTCTGCACCCACATGCACGCGACGTCGCCGCGCAGGAATGCGCGGAACATGTCGACGGCGTGCAGACCCGGCTTCGCGGAAATCGTCCCTGCGGGCACGCCCCAAATGCGCTCGGCCTCGGCGCGATGTTCGGGATTGGTGACCACCATGTCGGCGGGCAAGCGATTGGCGAGCGTTCCGACTTCGCGCACGGTGCCGCAGGCCGACGGTTGTCCGGTCAAGCTGAAGGGATTCGAACCCGGGCGACTGATCTTGCCGGTCACGAGGTGGAGATTCGTGATCAGGTTGTTCATCCACGTGCCGCGCGTGTGCTGGTTGACACCCATGCACCACAACGACACCGTGCCGCGCGACTGATCGGCGTAGATCTGCGCGAGCATTTCGATCTGCGCAACGGGCACTCCGGTAGTCGCGCTGACCTTCTCCGGCGTGTAGTCGCCGAGGAACAGGCAGAACTCCTCCCATGTCGAGTCGGAGGCCACGTCGTTGAACGCGTACTTCTCCGCCTGTTCGCCGAAACAGCCGTAGCCGATTTTCTCGAGGTCCTCGATGCCGCGCTTGTAGACGCAATTCTCGGCGAGGAAGGCTTTGTGCACTTTGCCGCTCTTGACGAGCAAATGCAGGATCCCGTTGGCGAGCGCGAGGTCGCTGCCGGGAATGAACTCGACGTAGGCGTCGGCGTAATCGCTGGTCGGTGTGCGGCGCGTCGCGATGTCGATGATGCGCACGCTCGGGCGCTTGCGCTTGGTCTCGAGGATCCGGCTGAACAGCACCGGATGCATCTCGGCCATGTTGTTGCCCCACATCACAAAGTCGTCGCCGACCTCGAAGTCCTCGTAGCAGCCCATCGGTTCGTCCGATTGGAACTGCGTCATGAAGCCCATCACCGCGCTCGCCATGCACAGTCGTGCGTTGGGATCGAGGTTGTTCGACTTCATGCCGGCCTTGACCCACTTCAGCGCCGCGTAACCGTCGAAAACGGTCCATTGGCCCGAGCCGTACACGGCCACGGATTCAGGGCCCTTCGCGGCGAGCGCCTCCTTGAATTTGGTGGCGATGAGTTCGAGCGCCTCAGTCCAACTGATGCGCTTGAGCGTCCCGTCGCTGCCGCGCAGTTGCGGATATTGCAGGCGATCTGCGCCGTACAGAATCGCCGGCAGGTGGTAGCCCTTGACGCACAAAAGCCCGCGATTGACCGGGCTTTTCTCGTCGCCGCGCACGGCGACGACCTTGCCGTCGTGAACGCCGACTTCGACTCCGCAGCCGGTGCCGCAGAAACGGCACGGCGCTTTGTCCCACTTCACGTCGCCGGGTTTCACTCCGTTGTCGAGCGCCTGCGGGGCGAGCGCTTGGGCTTCGAGCGCGGCGGCTTCGGCGCGATCGGCCTCGGAGAAAGCGACGACTCCCGCTCCGACGCCCAGCGCGCGGAACAGCGACCTGCGGTCGATCTTCGAGTCCATGGCGTTACTTCTTTTCTTCCGGCGGCGGCGCCGCGCGCTTGGCGGCGAGATCCTTTTCGAACCACATGTGCTCGGGGCGCGCGAGGATCGCGTCGATCACCGCGAGCGCCTTGTCCGCTTCCACGCCGTGACCGGCGGCACGACCGCGTTCGCAGGCTTCGCGCGCTTGTGGAATCATCTCCATGTAGAAGCGCTCGGCGACTTCGAACATGCCGTGCCAGTGCGCGTAGTCGGGCGCCATCATCGACGCGCCGTGGCGCGCGCGGCGACCTTCGTGGTGCCACAGCAAGTACCAAGACCACTCGACTTCGTCGTCGAATTCGGCCTTCGTGCGCAGCCCGTTCTCGAGCAGCGCCTTCATGATCAATTGCCCGGGCTTGCCGAACTTCTCGTTGTAGAGCACGACGAAGTCGTCGTACTGCTTGTAGAAACTGTTGACGTACTCGGGCGAGTGGCACACCGAGCAGACTTCCTGCATGCGCGTGCGTTTCGCTTCCCAAGAATCCGAGATCAACGCGCCGCGCTTCGCCGGATCCGTCTCGGTGATCACCTTGTGAACGGCGTCGGTGTCCATCGCCAAGCTGAGCGGCGGGCGGTTGGTCCAACTGATGCGTTCGCCGGGGTCGTGCGTCACGCGACCGCCGTTGCGGATATTGCCGGACATGTGGCACGTGGCGCAGGTCGGCGCCGCTGTGTAGTCCTGACCGAGCACCCACGACTTCGAGTCGAGTTGCATTTCGTCCTTCAAGTCGCGGAAGGCGACGCCGTGCTTCGATTCCTCGTAGATCTCCTTTTGCGGGTGATCCGGGCCGAGGTGGCACTTGCCGCAATTCTCCGGCTGACGCGCGCGGCGCGGTGAGAAGTCGTGACGACTGTGGCAGGCCGAGCACGAGCCCAGCGAACCATCGAGATTGAGTCGGCCGATGCCGGTGTTCGGCCACGTCGACGAATGGAACTTCGGCACGCCGTTTTGGTCTTTGACGATCTTCGCCAGGGCGTCGAGATTCGTCGGTTTGCCGTCGGGACCGGGCGCGAGATCGGTGACGGTGATCATGCCGCCGTCGCTCGACACGAGTCCGACCTTGCCGCCGTGGCATTGCTGACAACCCGTGTTCGCGCTCGCCATGCCGTTGACCGTTGAAACGGCGCGGCCGGGAGTCGGCGAGTGCGGATTGAACGGCGTGCGGCTGCCTTCGACGGTTTCGGCGAGGAAGTTGTCGAGCGAGGCCAGGATGTTGCCGGCCGCCGCGTGGTGGCTGCGCCCGAACTCCGCCGCGATTTCGGCGTGGCACCTGGCGCAATCGCGCGGCGTCACGATCGTCGCGATGTGCTTGCCGTAGTGGTCGTAACCGTCGGCCTCGCCGGCGAGCGCCTCGTGGCACTCGAAGCAACCGACGCCCTTTTCGGCGTGCATGCTGCCTTCCCAGTGCGCGACGAGCCCGGGCGTCGACTGCGTGTGGCATTCGGCGCAGGCACGCGACGAATCCGGCGGGACGATGTGCGGCTTCGACGCGCCGCTCTCTTCATTGCGCCGCGCGACTTCGCGCCACTGCACGAACAGCAGGGACACGAGGAAAGCGGCGCTGAGCAGAGCGACGACTACGCGTTTGACTTCGAGGCGCATGCAGTTTCCTTCAATGGGCGACGGCGGCTTCCCAAACCGTCAAAACGATGATGGCGAGTGCGCCGACGATGCCGATCCAAACGCTCAGTTCGTTCTTGGGATCGCGGCGGCGGAAGAAACCATCGATGAACGGCCAAGCGAACATCGTGAACACGATGAAGCCCATCGACAGGACCGCGAAGGTCCCGCTGAAGAGCTTCAGCCAGCGGAACGCGACGTAGAAAAACCACTCCGGCTTGATGATCTCGGGCGTCGTCAGCGGATCGGCCTTCGGTCCCATCGTCGCGGGCAACACGGTGGCGAGGACGCTGAGCAAGACCATCAACACCAGTCCGATCGCGATCTCCGTCAGAAGGTGATCGGGAAAGAAACTGAAGTGATCGGGCTTGCTGCGATCCTCGTCGGCGAAGTGGAATTCGGTCACGCCCTGCAGACGGATCAAAGTGATGTGCACCGCGATCAAACCGACCATGATCACCGGCAGCACGGCCGCGTGCAGAATGAAGAAGCGCGAGAGCGTGCGGTCGTTGTAGACCTCGCCGCCGAGCAACAACTGCTTCGCGAAGTTGCCGACGTAGGGAACGCTGTCGGCGATGTTCGCGCCGACCGTCGCGCCCCAATAGCTGAGTTGCTCGTACACGAGGCTGTAGCCGGTGAAACCGACGATGAGCGTGCACACGAGCAGCAGCATGCCGACGAACCAATTCAACTCGCGCGGCTTGCGGTAGGCGCCCGTGAAGTAGACGCGCATCTGGTGCAGCACGACCGCCGCGATCATCAATTGCGCGGCCCACTTGTGCAGGCCGCGGATGTACCAGC
>CAYHRR010000056.1:0-13182 GCA_964358875.1 uncultured Planctomycetaceae bacterium
GCATCAAACGCGTCAACATCAAGCCGCAGGTCGATCGCTGGGTGTTCCCCGACGGTCACGGCATCATCGTGCTCGCCGAGGGCCGCTTGCTGAACCTCGGTTGCGCGACGGGGCACCCGAGCTTCGTGATGTCGAACAGCTTCTCCAACCAAGTGATCGCGCAGATCGAGCTGTTCACGAATCACAAGAAGTACGAGCGCGCGGTCTACGTGCTGCCCAAGCACCTCGACGAGAAGGTGGCGCGCCTGCACCTCGACAAGCTCGGCGCGAAGTTGACCGTGCTGAGCGCCGACCAGGCCGGCTACATCGGCGTGCCGGTCGGCGGGCCCTACAAATCCGGCCACTACCGCTACTAGTCGGCGCGCACTGTGGAGCGCGCAGCGCGCGATGGAACGCACCCTGTCGGCCGGCTCGCGCCGAGTCCGACGGGGTTGCTGCATCTGGGACACGCGCGCTCGTTCCTGCTCGCATGGTGGCATGCACGCTCAAGCGCGGGTCGCATCGTGTTGCGCATCGAGGACCTCGATCGCGAACGCTGCAGGCCTGAGTTCGTCGACGCGTGCTTGCGCGACCTCGCCTGGCTCGGACTCGATTGGGACGGCGAAGTCTTCGTGCAGTCGCGTGACGTGTCGGCCTACGACGAAGCGTGCCGCCGTTTGCTCGAACAGGGTCTCGCCTATCCCTGCACTTGCACGCGCGCCGAAATCGCTGCGCTGTCGGCGCCGCATGCGAGCGACGGCGAACAGCGCTATGCAGGCACGTGTCGTGGTCGCTGGCGTTCGCTCGAGCAGGCGCGCGCGAGCACGGGGCGTGACGCCGGGCTGCGTTTTGTCGTTCACGCGGGAACGACCGACGTCGCCGATCGCATCCACGGTCGCGTCACCTTCGATGTGTCCGCCGAGGTCGGCGACTTCCTGATTCGCAGGCGCGACGGAGCACACGCCTATCAACTTGCAGTCGTCGTCGACGACGCGCGCCAAGGCGTCGACACCGTGCTGCGCGGCGCCGATCTGCTGCCGAGCGCCGCGCGCCAACAGTTGCTGCAACGTGCCTTGGGAGTCGCGACGCCGGCGTGGATTCATGTGCCGCTCGTCCTCGACGAACAAGGCGAGCGCTTGGCCAAGCGTCGCGGCGACGTCGCGCTCACCGAGCTGCGGGCTGCAGGTGTCGATCCGCGCGCCGTCGTCGCGTGGGCAGCGCGCGCGAGCGGCATCGCCATGGGCGGCGACGAGCGCGGCAGCGCGGCTGAATTCGTCGAGCGTTTCGACATCGGCCGATTGCCGTCAGCAGCGGCACAGCTGTGCGCGAGCGACCTCGCCGCCCTGCGCAATTCACGCCTGTAGCCAGGTCGCTCGACCGACGGCGCGCGAATTCGCGGCGCTCGCTCGAGCGCACACGGCATGCGCGAATCGGCCCGCGACCGCGACCGTTTCGCGTTCGCGATGCGCCTCGTGGCGCACTTTCGCGCCGGCGCATGGCGCAAAGCTCAACTTGACTAGGCGCCTCGCGCCGATACCCTGGCGCGCCTTCGTTCCCCGGTAGCTCAATGGTAGAGCACCCGGCTGTTAACCGGGTTGTTGTAGGTTCGAGCCCTACCCGGGGAGCCACTTCGAGTCGCCGCACGCGCGCGTGCAGAGGACTCGCTCACTGCGCTGCCCGCGTCATTCGTCGCCTGAATGCACGCCTCGCGGGGCGGCGCGACCCTGCCGACACTCCATGACGCCACCCGCCGGATCAACGCGTTGGTTCGGTGTCTTAGCCGCAACAGTGCTCGTCGGCCTGAGCGTCGTTCCGTGGCCGCGCGCCAGCGCTCCGCGTGAGTCGAGCGCGCCGGCAACGGAGTTCTCCGCCGCACGAGCGCTCGACCGACTGCGCGATCTGTTCGGCGACGGCGCGCCGCATCCGGCGGGAAGCGTGGCGCATCGACTCGTGCGCGAGCGGCTTCTCGTGCAGCTCGCGGAACTCGGCCTCGACACCCAAGTCCAAGAGGAGTTCGCGCGCCGCAACAGCGAGCGACTCGCCGTCGTGCGCAACGTCGTCGCCCGCATGTTCGAAGACGCGCCGGGGAAAGCCGTGCTGCTCGCGGCGCACTACGACTCCGTCGGCGCCGCCCCCGGTGCCGGAGACGATGGCGCCGGCGTCGCTGCACTGCTCGAGATCGCGCGCGCGTTGCGCGCCGGCCCGGCTCTCACGCGTCCGGTGATCTTGCTGTTCAGCGACGGTGAGGAACTGGGGCTCGTCGGCGCGAGCGCTTTCGCGGAGACGCATCCCTGGGCGACCGACGTCGGCTGCGTCGTCAACCTCGAGGCGCGCGGCACGAGCGGACCGAGCCTGCTGTTCGAAACCACGGGCCCCAGCGCCGATCTGCTGCCGATCTTCGCGCGCAGCGCGGTGCGTCCGTTCGCGAGTTCGACAGCCGACCTCGTCTACAAGCTCATGCCCAACGACACCGATCTGTCGGTGTTTCGCGCGCGCGGCGTTCCAGGCTTCAACTTCGCCTTCATCGGCGGACTGGAGCGCTACCACACGCCGCTCGACGACATCGCGCACCTCGATGCGTCGAGCGTGCAGCATCAGGGCGAGCAGGCGCTGGCGTTGACGCGCGAACTCGCGGCGTCGGACCTCGAACATTTTGGGACCGCGGAGTCGGTGTACTTCGACGTGCTCGGCTTGACCGTCGTGCATGTCGAAGTGTGGATCGTGCGGGTCGTCGCCGTGCTCACATTGCTCGGCGCGTTGTTGCGCGCACGGCGCACGTGCCTCGCGTCCCGCATCGGAACCGCCGGCGCGATCGCGGCGCTCACGGGCTCGCTGCTCGCGCTTGGAACCGTGCTCGTGCTGAGTTGGTTGCTCGTGGCGACGCTGTGTTCCGTGCGCGGCGTTCCCGATCCGGCCTCGGCGCACCCGACGTTTTTGCGCGTTGCGCTTGCAGCACTGTCCTTGGCTGCGTTTTGCGCTACCGCGAGCCTGCGAGCGCTTCGGCGCGGCGGCTTCGGCGCCGGTTGGAGCGTCGGCTGCTTCGCGCTCGCGCTGGTCGCGGCGTCCACCGCAGTGCTGTTGCCGCGCGCCGCGCACTTGGTGCTCGTGCCTGCCCTTGGCTGGTTGGTGGCCGACTTCGTCTTCGATCCCGGGCGCACCGACGCCACGGCCTTGCAGCGAGCCAGCGCGAGCGCTCTCGTCCTCGCGCTCGAGGCCATGTTGTGGATTCCGATTCTGCACGCAACGGAGCTCGGCTTCGGCATGCGTTTGGGGCCGGTGATCGCAGGACCGATCGCGCTGGCCCTGAGCGCGGCATGGCCGGCGTTGGTTGACGCCTCGGTCCATGCGCTGCGCCGCTCGGCATGGTTCGCGGCGTCTGCGGCCTGCGCGTGTGTGCTCGTCGGTTTCGCATTCCCAGCGATCGACGCCGAGCATCCCGCGTGGCTCAACCTGCGCTACGTCTTCAACGTCGACGAAGGTGTCGCGCAGTACGAGGCTTCGACTTTCGGAGCACGGTTGCCGGCGGACTTGGCGAAGACCGCGACCTTCACGCGCGCATCGGCTCCGCCCTTTCCGTGGTTCTCGCTCGATGCCTCGATGCATGTCGCGCCGGCTCCGCTGTGGGAGGTCGCAGCGCCCGAACTCAGCGTGCTGTCCTCGGAACAGCTCGGCCGCGAGCGACACGTGCGCGTGCGCTTGCGCTCCGCCCGAGGCGCGTCGCGCCTGCATCTCCATGTCGCGGACAACGTGCACATAGCGGCGGCGCGTTGGAACGGACGAGAGCTTCGCGAGACGGATCTCGACACGTTGCGCGATCTGAAGAAGCAGCTGTATTTCGCGGTCGATGCCGACGGAATCGAGGTCGAGCTGACGGTCGACGGCGCGGGCCCGGCGCGCGTGCACCTGCTCGATCAAGATTGGACGTTGCCCGAGCCCATGCGCGCGTTGCTCGACGCGCGGCCGCGCGAGTTCGTTCCGCGCGCCGACGGCGACGTGTCGATCGTCGGCCGGTCGTTCGAGATCTGAGCCGTTCTCGCAGACGGCACGCGAGCCTGCGAGCGGGCTTCAGGGGCACCAAGGGTCGGCCGAAGTGCGGGCGGGATCCCCACCGCCATGACGCACTCGACAGCCGCTTCACGGGTCGCCACGCCCGAACTTTCGGTGGTCGTTCCGACCTTTGGTCGCGCCGAAACGATCGCGCGCCTGCTCGCGCAACTCGCCCGACAGTCGCTCGAGCCCGCGCGCTTCGAGGTCGTGGTCGTCGACGATGGTTCGCCGTTGCCGATTGATCTCGACGCGCGCGACTATCCCTTCGCGCTGACGCTTCTGCGCCAAGACAACGCCGGTCCGGGCGCGGCACGCAATCGAGCGCTCGAGCATTGCCGGGCACCTTGGACGTTGATCCTCAACGACGACGCCGTGCCGGCCGGCGACTTGCTCGCGAAGCACCTCGAACTCGCGGCACAAATGCCGCCGCGCACGGCGCTGCTCGGCACGTTCGATTTCACGGCCGACTCGCTCGCCGGTCCGTTCAACCAAATCCTGCAGCAATCCGACCTGCTGTTCGACTTCCCGCGCCTCGTCCACGACGTGAACCTCGGTTGGCAGTTCTTCTGGACGTGCAATCTCAGCCTGCCGACGCAAGCACTGCGCGATGCCGGTGGCTTCGACGCGGCGCGCTTTCGCGAAGCGATCGTCGAGGACGTGGAACTCGGCTACCGACTCGCGAAGAAGGGCTGGCAAGTGCGCTTCCGCAGAGACCTCGGTTGCGAACACGACCATCGCCTCGAACCCGCCGGCTACTTCCGGCGCATGGTGCGGCTCGGTTTCAACATGGCCGCGATGTACGAGAAGCACAGCGACGCAGGCCTGTTGCACATGAAGGACCCGAGCGCGATCGGTCCCGCTTGGTTCAGCGCGATGCAGCAACACTGCGAGGCCTATCACGGCCCGTTGACTGCGCTCATCGCGAAGCTCGAGAAGCTCGAACGGGAGCAAGCGGGTCAACAATTGCCCGGTGCTTTGGCACAGCAGTTGGCCAAGCTGATTCGGCAGATGGGCACGATCGCCTACTACCGCGGACTCCTGTTGCACTTCGAAGGGCGCGATCCGGGCCAGGTGCTCGAGCGCGGCCCGAGTGAGGGCGCACTGACATCGATTGTGGTCGTGTCCTACAACGCGCTCGACAAGACGCGAAAGTGCTTGGAGGCCTTGCGCTTTGCCCACGACGCGCGGCACCCGACGGAAATCGTGTTCGTCGACAACGGCTCGACGGACGGAAGCGCCGAGTGGCTCGCGGCGCAGCGCGACATCAGCCTGCTGTGCAACTCCGACAATCGCGGCGCGCCATGCGCCCGCAATCAAGCGCTCGCGCGAGTGAACGGCGCCTTCATCGTCGTCATGGACAACGACGCGCTCGTCGCTCCGGGTTGGTTGCGCCGCTTGTTGCACCACGCGCAAGTCGACGCGAAGAGCGGATGCATCGGACCGGTCTCCGATCGCGCGGCGCACGGCCAGCAGATCCCCTTCGATCGACCGACCGACGCACAGTCGTTGCGCGACTTCGCGCAGTCGTGGGGTGCGAGCAACGACCGGCGCTTCAAAATCCAAAACATCCTCACGTCGTTCTGCCTGCTGATGCGGCGCGAGGTGCTCGACACCATCGGCGCCTTCGACGAGCGCTTTTCGCCGTGGGGCTTCGAGGACGACGACTTCACTCTGCGCGCTACGTTGGCCGGCTTCCGCAATCGCATCGCCCTCGACGTCTTCGTGCGCCACGAGCACTACGGCGGCGCGAAGGCTGCGCGGCACGACGAGCTGTTGCGGCGCAACTGGCGCCAATTCGCCGAGAAGTGGAGCCGCAACGCCGAACTCCCCTACGGCGACTACAAGGCGCTCGAACCCGGATTGCGGCGCATCTTCAAGCGCGAGGAGTTCTACATCCCGATCGCAGCGGCAGCCGAACCGCCGGCGGCTTTGCCGAAGCGTTCGACGAACGACGTCGTCACGAGGACTTGAGCCATGCAACGTTTGACGCTGTGCGTGATCGCAAAAAACGAAGAGGCCATGCTCGCGGAGTGTCTCGCTTCCGTGCGCGGACTCGTCGATGCGATCGTCGTCGTCGACACGGGCTCGACGGATCGCACCGTCGAGATCGCCCGTGCGGCGGGAGCCACACTCGTGCATCACGCCTGGAACGACGACTTCGCCGCTGCTCGCAATGCGGCACTCGCGCAGGTGAAGTCGGGCTTCATCTTGGTGCTCGACGCCGATGAGCGCCTCGGCCCGGGCGCGAAAAGTGAGATCCGGCGCGCCCTCAAGCGCGCGGAGTTCGATTGCGGCCTGTTGCCGTTGCACGACGCGTCCACGCTCGATGCAGCCTTCACGGACGTCGTCGCCGGTCGCGCGCGTCGCGGAGATCCGGTGCTGCTGCCGCGTTTGCTGCGCGTATCCGAGGACCTGCGCTGGGAAGGTTGCGTGCATGAACAAGTGACGGAGTGGGTGCTGCGAGGCCGCCGCATCGCAACGATCCAAGCACCGATCGTTCACTTCGGCGCCGTTCCGGCGTTGCGCGAATCGCGCGCGAAAAACGAACGCAATCTCCGCCTGCTCGAACGCCGTGCTGCCACGGAGCCGACGAACCCCACAGTGCGTGCGTACCTTGCGCGCGAACTCGAACGCAGCGGACAAGTCGATCGCGCGCTCGACGAAGCGGAGCGCTGCTGGAGTCTGATCAGCGAGTCTGCGCGCATTCAGCGCCCGACCTGCGACGTCGTGCTGCCCGCGACGTTGCTTGCGTTCCTCGCTCTGCGCGCTGAGCGCCCTGAGCGCGCATTGCAGGTGCTGTCGAGTGCCGCGAACTGGACCGCGCCGCATCCCAATCTCGATTTGCTCGAAGGCTGGGCGCACGAACAATGCGCGCTGCGGGCAACGCAAGTCGAGGAGTTCGCTCGCGCGCTCCGTGCCGCCGGCGCATGTTTCGAACGAGCGTTGGCCCAGCGCGGCACTCTGTTCGCCGCCGAAAAACTGCCAGGTGCCACGGGCTACGTCACGCTTTCGAGACTCGGAACGGTGCAACTACTGGCGGGCGACATTGCCGATGCGGAGGCTTCGTTTCGCGCAGCGCTCGCCGAGAAGCCCGAGCATGTCGAAGCGCGCCTAGGACTTGTCGAGGCGCTCCTCGACGCTCAACGCGCGAGCGACGCGTTGCGCGAGCTGCAGCTTGCGCTGACGCTCGAGGCGCCGGACCCGTGGCTGCTCGCGGCCAGTTGCGCGAGCGCTCTTGGGCACGACGCAGACGCGTTGCTCTTCCTCAACCGCTGCGTCGAGTTCTCGAAGTCGACGCGCTGGTGCGGCGCGCACCGTCGCGGGCGTCACGCTGAGTTGGAAGCCGCGCTGCGCCAAAGCGTTCCGACCAAGGCTCCGATCGCTGTGAAGCCGTACGCGCGCAGTGCGCCGGTCGACCGTCCTACGCTCACGGTTTCGGTCGTAATCCCCGCCTACAACCGCTTGGACCTCTTGGCGACGGTGCTGACGGCGTTCGAACGCGAGGCCCAACACGCGGACTTCGAACTGATCGTGGTCGACGACGGCTCCGTTCCGCCCGTGTCGAGCCTTTTCGCCGCGCGCACACAGCCGCCTTATCTGAAGTTGATTGCGCGCACCGCGAACGGCGGTCGCGGCGCAGCGCTGAACACCGGACTCGCAGCAGCGACCGGGGAAATCGTGATCTTCTGCGACAGCGATATCGCGCCCGGTCCCGGCTTCATCGCCGAACACGCCGCGTTTCACGAGGCGCGCAACGATGAACTTGCGACGTGCCTGGGCGCGCTCGACTGGGGCGTGGACGCGGGTCTGTACGGAGCACTCGTCGGCGCGCGTGGCAATCCGCGTTTGCAAGGCGCTTTGGACAATGTCGATTGGACTCAGTGGTTCACGGACAACTGGTCGTTCCGGCGCACGCTGTTGACGTCCCGCGCGCTGCGCTTCGACGAAAACTATCGCGCGTGGGGCTGGGAAGAACTCGCACTTGCAGCCGAACTGAAAGCGTGCGGAGCGACGAACACGCTGATCGACGGTGCGCGCGGTGCGCACCTCAAGGCCGCTGCTCCGGAGGACGTCGTGCGGAACTTCGCGCGCAGCGTGCCCAACTTGTTGCGGCTCGCAGCAGCGCATCCGGATGACTCAAACGTTCGCGAGTGGCTCGACATGCGCTGCGCTTCGCACGCCACGCTGGAGCGAGTGCTCGCAGCATGGAGCACGCTCTGGGAGTCCTTGTGCGCGCTCAACGTCCGCACGGGCGGCGCGTTGAGGAGTACACAAGCGCCGTGTGCGATGGCGCTGGGAACAACTCTGTCGGATTTGTTGTTCCGATGCGGTCTTGTGCGCGGGATGCTCGACGACGACGCTTCGACGTGTGCTCCGCCTAGAACGACGGCGTGGAATGCGGAAAGCGAGCTTCTGTTGTCGGTTGGACCCCTGATCGCCGCGCTGCAAGCAGCCGACAAGGCGCTTTCCGACGGCACGGTAAGCGCCGGACTCGTCGAGCGAACGGCACAGGTCATGTCGCTCTCCACGGACCAGCGCAAGGCGTTGACCGAACGAGTCGCCGCTTGTGCGCGCAACCTGCGCCCCGCAATCGCGGCGTGACGAGTTCCCTGTTTCGACGTCGCACTCAACGGCGACCACAGCTTTGAGCGCTGGGAGTCGAAATGCGCCGTGCCGCGGCCAAGTGGGCACGGCAAGCGCGCTCGTGTGCGACGCGAAGGACACCCATGGACCAACGGCGGCGATTGACACTGGTGACGTTCGGCTTCAAGTACGGGCCGCCCAACACCAACTACTACTTCGACGTCAGCTTCCTGAAGAACCCGGCGCGCGAGGCGCAGTGGGACCTCTTCTGCGCGCCGAACGAGGAGATGCGGGAGTTCGTCTTGAGTCAGCCGCTAGCGCGATCGTTCCTGGACTCGGTGACTCCGATCGTGCGCCTGCTGCTCGAGTGCGACAACGATGTGCGCGTCGGGCTCGGCTGCTCATCGGGCCGACATCGCTCGGTCATCGTCGCTGAGGAACTGCGGCGCCGGCTCGAGTCGCCTGAATTGACCGTACGCCTGATTCACCGCGAAGAGGTGCTCTCATGAAGATTGCCGTGCTGGTCGCGTCGCGCAACCGTCCCGACCTCGTCGACGCCATGGCGGCACGACTCGCAGCGTCGATGACGCTGCCCTATGACATGTACGTCGTCGAATGCGGCACCGAGCGCGGCAAGCTTTCGGCGCACTCGACTCTGTGGTACGCGGATCCTGAGTTTCGCGGAAAGTGCTTCGGCCACAACCTCGCGCTCAAGGCGGCGCAACTCGCCGGGTGCTACGACTTCTACTTCGTGCTCATGAACGATGTCGTGTTCGAAGACGGCATCGATCCGGCGCGTGCGCTCATCGCGCAAATGGAGCGCGAGCCGCGCATGGCCATTTTGTCGCCGACGAACGTCGACGGCGGCTACCCAGGCGCCGATCGGTCCGGCCGCTACGGATGGCGCGCCGTGGCTACGTGCGACTATCTCGGTTTCATGATGCGCGCGAGCGCAGTCGACGACGCCGGATTCCTCAACCCCGACTTCGCGTACTGCTGGGGCGCTATTCACGAGCTCGCTTACAAGCTGTACTCGAAGAACTGGTTCGTCGCCTACTCCGACGAGGTCTCCTACAAGCACTTGGGCGGCTCGACCTACGGCCAAGCCGGGACGCGGACGATTTCACGTGACGAATATCAGCAACGCGCCAAGCGCTTTGCCTTCGACTATTTCCGCAAGAACTACGGCGACAACTGGGACGAGGTCTTCTGGTCAGCCGCAAAGGGACACGGCATCGTCGATGACACATACGCGGCTCACAAGGCGCTGTGGTCCGGGGCATACAGCGACGCGGAGTTGCGCGAAATCGGTGCAAGCGTGGGCCGCAATCAATTGCCGGCTGCGACGCGCATGGTCCCGGACGTGGCGAACGCGTCGGTGCGGTTGCACCTCGGATGCGGTCCGGAGAAGCGCGCAGGTTGGGTGAACATCGACACAAATCCCGGCGCGTCACCTGACATCGTCTCCAGCGTCGACGAGCTTTCGATGTTCGGTTCGGCCTCGGTCGATGTGATCGAAGCCAACCACCTGTTCGAACATCTCACCTTTCATCAGGCGCACGACGCCCTGGCGGAATGGTCCCGCATTCTCAAGCCGGGCGGCGAGTTGTACCTGGAGCTGCCGGACTTCGATGCTTGCGTCGGCATGCTCGGCAAATACAAGGACGAAAAAGGCTTCGACATCGGGCTCATCGGCATCTATGGCTGGCCGCCGGCGATCGCGGAGGAGGGCCTGCCTCAAGTGCACAAATGGGGCTGGACGCGCGCTGCGCTCGCGGAGGCTTTGCGCCAGGCCGGTTTCGATCGAGTCGAATTCGGGCCGATCACTCAGACATGGCGCGTCGCAGCAAAAGTCGGGCGCGACATGCGTCTGCGCGCGGTGCGCGGAGGCGTGCGCGAATGCGGGCTCGAGCGTCGGCCGACGACGAGCCGCGGCCTTTGTTTGACGACGAGCGCCACCCATCGCGTCTTCGCGTGGCCGAACTGGACGGACCCGATCGAGGTCGGATTCTTGCTCAATGCCTTTGGACGCCATCTCGTCGGCCGAAGCGACACTTGTCTGTGCCTGCGCCGTGACCCGCGCATCGATCCGAGTGAAGCGGAGGTGCTCGCCATCTTGCAGGCGGCGCATACACGCACGCTTGGAAGCGAGGCCCCCATCGAGGTGTTGGTCATCGACGACGAACTCGCCTCGGAGCAGTGGACTCAATTGGAGTCGCAGATCGCATGCGCCGTCGCGTTGCCGTCGTCGAAGTCCGCAGCGCGAGCATCCGCCTATGCCGCGCTCGGCCGCAAAGTCGTGCACACGATCGAAGCGTTCAGCTCGTGTCTCCCGGGCGCGACACCGACGCCGAAGGCCTTGCACGAAACGCGCGGATACTCGCGGGAGGTCCTCGATTCCGTCGACTGGCCGCTCGTAGCCGCAATCAAGGAACTGCACCCGTGGTTCTATCCCGTTGTCATTGGAAATCTGCAAGTGGCGCCCGGTGTCGGCTCGCATGTAGCCGCCGATTTCCTGGAACATCGCACAGCGTGCCGCGCCTCTCTGATCGTCGACGAGGTCGCGCGTCGAGTCGATTTGAACGGAAAGTCGGTGCTCGAACTCGCCAGCAATTGTGCCTATTGGTCGGCGCGCTACGCGGAGCACGGCGCGACGCGCGTCGTCGGCCTCGAAGGTCGCGATTTGTTCGTTCGCCAGGCGCACCTTTACTGGTCGAAGAACGGCTTCCTACCCGCAGGCGCGTACGAGTTCCTGCAGGGCAACATCTCGAGCGACTCGGATTGGGATGCGGTGAGGTCGCGCGGACCCTTCGACGTCACTCTGTGCGCAGGAATCCTCTACCACGTGCGCAATTATCGCGAAATTCTTGCTTGGGCCGCGGCGGTCACGCGTGACGTGTTGATCGTCGACACGCGCGTCGACGACGTGGAAGAGACCCTGATCGAGGAGCCTGGCGAGCTGTTCTTCAATGCGATTCCGGAGACACGCGTCAAGGTCGTACCGAACCGCAATCGGCTGTTGCAGTGCCTGAGTGAGCTCGGATTCGCGACCGAAGTGCTGCCCGTCGGTTTCGAAAGCGGACTCGGAGTGGACGACGTCGACGACTATGCCGGTGGCCGACGCATCACGATTCTCGCGCGACGCGTTCGCGTCGCGAGCGATGTCGCCGCGGAAAGCGGCGCGTCGCGCGGTTTGGCCCGGTGAATCGAACGGTGGCGCGGCTGACACCGCCCTGCATTGGGCAGCAACTTGTCGGGATGCGCCGTTCGAACAACGCTGACTAGGCGGCACGCTGTGCCTGCACGAGCGCGTCCAGTTCGGCGGCACTTGTGGCGACTCGTGCGCCCAATTCGCCAAGAAACATCTCGCGGCCCGGCGCGCTCGAGGAAGGCAGGCGCAGAGCGACGTCGACTGCACGCCCCAACCGTTTGGTGCCGACTTGGTCGAGGGCCTCTCGAATCACCACGACGTCGAGCTTGGGGCGCTGTGGCAGGCAGATCACATACGCTTGCTCGAGTCGCGCGACGGCGCCGTCGAATTCCGGATCGGTCGAGGCGTCGTGACGGAGGCAAATGCAGACGTCGGTTCCGTCGCGGAGCGTCGTCGCAAGAGCATGCATCAGTGTGTGAAGGTCGTGCGCTGACCAGTCCGGCCAAGCAAGAATCTTGCGTTGCGCGACGGTGGCGATCGGCCACGGCGTTTGCAGTGCCAGTTCCTCGAACGACTCGACATTGCGGCGCCGCAATTCGGTCAGCAGTGCCTCGGCTTGTGCAAACGCGATCAGCGCGCGCAACGGTTCACGGATAGAACGCACCAACGCAGGCAAGACGTGAGCGAGCAGCGCAGTTGCAGGGGTCTGGTGTGAGACGGCGTCCGCGGCGTCCAAACGCGCTTCCCAGCCCGCCAGCTTCGGCAGCAGGTCGTCGAGAGAGCGCTCGAGGTCTGCGCAGTTCGCGGCGCGAATCCAAGTGAGCAGGCGGTCCCCGTGACTCGGGGCTGTGCCGAGTGCGGCGGCAACGCGCTTGGTCACGTAGCTAGCGCGCGCGGCAACCTGCGTGCGCCAGGGAATCACTTTCGTGCGCTGCGCGTTGCAGCGGACCAATGGGGCCGTCGGAGCGTCCGTTGTGCAGGCGAGGCCGTGCAGCCATTCGCCGAAGGCGATTGTTTCCGCAGCTGCTGAATTCGTGTGTGCGCGCAGCCGGTCGGCGGGCACGCTTACGTTGCACGGGCTCCACGCCGTAGCTGCTTCGGGCGCGTCGGGCTCACTCGCGTCGTGAACGCGGAACGCTGCGCCCACGACATCCGCGCTGCACGGGGATGTTTCGCCGCACGCGACAGCGTCGCTAGCGGCGAGGAGGTGCATGGCGACATAGTCCTGTGCGGGAATCGACTCAACGTCGAGAAATAAGACACGTTCGACGTTTGGGCGTGTGACGAGTTCGTGCGCGATCGCCCTATTCGGCGAATCCTGTGGCCCGATGCAGACGGACTGCGCAACTGCGGCGGAATCCGCCGGAAGCGGCGTCGATCCGAACCACAACACCTCGAAGTCCTTCTTCGCGGCCGACTGC
>CAYHRR010000057.1:0-13154 GCA_964358875.1 uncultured Planctomycetaceae bacterium
TGGCTTCGTCAAATGCTCCAGCCGCCGTCGATCACGTGGATCGCGCCGGTCGTGTACGCGGATTCGTCGGAGGCGAGGTACAGCACGAGCGCGGCGATTTCCTCGGCCGAACCGATGCGCCCGATCGGTTGGCGCGCGATGAACGCGGCGCGCGTCTTTTCGACATCGCCTTGCGCGGCGATGCGCGCATCGAGCGACGGCGTTTGCACCGTGCCGGGACAAATCGCGTTGCAGCGGATGCCCTTCGAAACGAAATCGGCGGCGACGGACTTGGTCAAGCCGATGACCGCGGCCTTCGTCGTGCCGTAGACGCAGCGGTTCGGCGCGCCCTTCACGCTCGACGCGACCGAGGCCATGTTGACGATCGAGCCGCGGCCCTGCGCGAGCATGCCCGGCAACACCGCGCGGATCGTGCGGAACATCGAGCTCACGTTGAGCTCGAACGAGAAGGCCCAGGCCTGCTCGTCGCATTCGAGGATCGTGCCGTGGTGGACGAAGCCCGCGCAGTTGAAGAGCACGTCGAAGGGCCCACGCTTCGCGACGAGCGCGCGGATCGCCGCATCGTCGCGCACGTCGAGCGGCGCGACTTCGATCGAGCGTTCCTCGCGCGCGAGCGCTGCGAGGGCGACTGCGTCGACATCGGTGGCGAGCACGCGCGCGCCTTCGCGAGCAAACGCGAGCGCCGTCGCGCGCCCGATGCCCTGACCGGCGGCCGTGATCAAGGCCGACTTGCCCTGCAAACGCCCGCTCATGCGCGCACTTTCGCGCCGTTGCGCGCCGCCCAAACGGCGCCGTGCGGGAACGAGTAAGCGGCGATCGACGCGGGCTTCATCGTGATGCCGTAACCGGGCGCGCTCGGCGCGGTGTAGCGACCGTTGCGGACGACGGCGGGGTTTTCGAAGTGCTCGTGCAGGTGGCTGACGAATTCGGCGACGTGCTCGTCGAGGTTCGGCGCGATGCGGATGTGATCGACGAGGATCAAGTGGTTGATGTACTCGCACAGCCCGACGCCGCCGGCGTGCGGGCACACGGCGACTTCGAAGCGTTTCGCGAGCAACAGCACGGCGAGCACTTCGTTGACGCCGCCGAGGCGACACGCGTCGATCTGGCAGTAGCGCAGCGCATCGGCCTGCAGCAGCTGCTTGAACATCACGCGGTTCTGGCATTGCTCGCCGGTCGCGACTCTGATCGGCGCGATGGCTCGGGCGATCGCGGCGTGGCCGAGCACGTCGTCGGGCGAGGTCGGCTCCTCGATCCACCAGGGATCGAAGCGCGCCAGCTCCCGCATGTTTGCGATCGCCTCGCCGACGTCCCAGCGCTGATTCGCGTCGAACATCAAGCGCCGCGTCGAACCGATTTCTTCGCGCACGATCGCCGCGCGCCGCATGTCGTCCGCGAGGTCGGCGCCGACCTTGATCTTGAAATGCGTCCAACCTTCGGCGATGCCGACGCGACACAAACGCCGGATTTTCTCGTCGGAATAGCCCAGCCAACCCGCCGACGTCGTGTAGGCGGGATAGCCGCGTTCGAGCATGTCGCGCTCGCGTGCAGCCTTGGTCGGCTCGGCGGCGTGCAAGATCTCGAGCGCCTGCGCCTTGGTCAGCGCGTCGCTGAGGTAACGGAAGTCGATCGCCGCGACGAGCTCCTCGGGCGGCATGTCGACGAGCAACTTCCACAGCGGTTGCTTGCGCGACTTCGCGAACAAGTCCCACGTCGCGTTGACGAGCGCCGCCGTCGCGAGGTGGATCACGCCCTTCTCGGGACCGACCCAACGCAACTGCGAGTCGCTGGTCAACGCACGCCAAAAGCCCGCGAAATCGCGCGTGATCGAGTCGAGCGTGCGGCCGACGACGTGCGGAGCGAGCGCGAGCGCGGCGGCGACGCACAGCTCGTTGCCGCGCCCGATCGTGAAGGTCAGTCCGTGACCTTCGAGGCCGGGCTGGTTGGTTTTCAGCACGACGTAAGCCGCCGAGTAGTCGGGATCGGGATGCATCGCATCCGAACCGTCGTTGTGATCGGAGGTCGGAAAGCGAACGTCGTGGGCTTCGATGCCCGTGATGCAAAGGGAGCTCATGGAGCCGTGCGAGTCGCGGCGCCGGTTGGGACGGAACCCGCCGCCGCGAGCGGGATTCCATAGAAGCGCAGAGCACTTCCTCCGAGAACGAGGTCGCGCTCGCGGGAATCGAGCGCGCGCAGAAGTTTGTCGGTCGCGTCCCACCAGTGCTCGTAGCCGCCGGCGAGATCGACCACGGGCCAATCGCTGCCCCACAGACAACGCGACGGACCGAAGCTCGTGAGCAAGACGTCGACGAAAGGGCGCAGTCGATCGACGGTCCAGGCTTGGCCCGCTTCGGTGACGAGGCCGGAGAGCTTGACTGCGACGTTGTCGAACGAGGCGAGGCGCGTGATCTCGTTGCGCCAAGCGTCGAAGCCGTTCCACGCGCGACCGCCGTCGGCGATGCACGGTTTGCCGCCGTGATCGATCACGATCGGCAAGTCCGCATGCCGCGCGGCGAGCTCGCACACGCTGCGCAATTGATGCGGCCTGACCAACGCGTCGAGGCGCAGCTCGAGTTCGACGAGCGCACGCAAGGCCGGCGCGAGATTCGCGCGCAAGATCCAAGCGTCGTCGTCGAGGTCCTGCAGCATCGGGCGAATGCCGACGAGCTTGTCGTTGCGCGCCAAGCGCGTGAGTTGCTCGCGCGCGTCGCTCGCTTCGAGATCGACCCAACCGACGACGCCGGCGATGAACGCGTGGCGATCGCCGAGCGCGAGCAAGTGCTCGGTCTCCGCGATGCTGTCGGTCGCCTGCACGAGCACGGTGTGATCGAAGCCGCAGATCTGCAGGTGCGGGGCGAGGTCGGCCGGCTCGAAATCACGGTACAGCGGCGCCAATTCGGGCTTGATCCAGCGGTAGTCGCCGCGCGCGAGCCGCCAGAAGTGCTGGTGCGCGTCGATGCGCGGAGTCATGCGCGCGCTCCGTTTTCGCGCGGCACCGGCGTGCCGCGCGTCGCGTCGGACATGTACAGCGCTTCGACGAGCGCCATCGTGTGCCACGCGTCTTCGACGGAAGTGTGGAGCACGCGCTCCTCACCGCGCGCGACGCGCTGCAAGTTGCTCATCGTGCCGAGGAAAGCGTCGGGGAACCAATTGCCGACGAGCGGCACGCTGCGCCAAGTCGAAGCGCCGTCCGCGATCTCGAGCGCATCGGGCCGACCGCGCGGATAGTCGAGGTTGACGCCCATGGTCGCGAGCGCGGCGCCGTGCGTGCCTTCGACGCGCATCTGCGACACCTCGTGCTTCGGCCCGTGCTTGTGGTGGTGATTGATCGACAGGCACACGCGCACGTCGTCGGCGTAATCGAGGATCGCGCTCGTGCGCGAACTGGCGAGCTTGGGCACGTCGGGGTGCTTCACGGTGCGCGCGAAAACGCTGCGCGGCTCGCCGAGCAGAGCGCGGATCGTGTCGAGGTAATGGATCGAGTGCAGCGCAATCTCCATGCGCGCGAGCGACTCCATGAACGGCCACAGTTCCCAGGGCATGCGGCAGTTCACGAGCACTTCGACGTCGAGGATGCGGCCGAGCACGGCGCGTTCGACCGCGTCGCGCAAGGCGAGCATCAGCGGACTGAAACGCAGTTGGAAATTGACGGCGGCGATCAAGCGCTTGCGTCGGCACAGCTCGCGCAAGCGCGTCGCGTCGGCGAGGTCGAGGCCGAGGGGTTTTTGGATCAGCACCACTGCGCCGTCGGGCAGGCGCGGCAGAACGTCAGCGAGCGCCTGCGGCGGAAGCGCGACGTCGAACACGACCTCGGGTGTTGCGAAGGCGTCCTCCAAACGCGCGAAAACCTGCGGCAAAGCCCACTTCGCGGCGGTGGCGCGCGCGCGCGCGGGATCGAGGTCGTAGGCGCCGGCGATCGGCAAGCGCCCGAGCCGATAGGCCGGCGCGTGGGCGTCGTTGACGATCGAACCGCTGCCGACGAACACGATGTTCATCGGGCGCGACGGCGCCGGCCAGCGTTGGCGCAGATCCGCGATGCGCTCCGCCGCGCTCACGTTCATTTCACGCGCGTCGTAGCGGACGCGATCGCCGCGGGTTTGCCGCCCAGCGAGCTCGTCAAATGCTGCGCCGCCTTCGCCAAGGCTTCGCGCGTGCGCTCGATCGAGCTTTGGTCGGGAACGTCGATGCGTTCGATGAACGGCACCGTCAGCGCCGCCGCTGCAGAACCGCGGTGGTCGAGCACGGGGAAGGACAGGTCGTGCACACCGCGCGTGCGCGTGCTCTCCATCTCTTCGTGGCCGCGCGCTCGCAGCGTGTCGAGCTCGCGCGTGAAGCGCTGCGCACGCCCGAGTTCGACGTCGCTCGTCGGCGCGCGCGCGAGGATGCGTGCGCGATCGTCGGGCGTTTGGAAGGCGAGCAACACGCGACCCGAGGCCGTCGTGGTCAAGCTGATCACCGTGCCGACGCGCACCGCGAAGCCGATCGAGCTCGGGCTGTCGACTTGCGCGACGACGACGCCGTGGCCGGCCTCGACGAGCACGAGATGGCACGACTGATGAACGCTCGCCGCGAACTCCTTCATCAACGGCAAGGCGTTGCCCAACAAGCGATCGACGGGCGCGTGGCGGTGCGCGATCTCGAACAGCTTGAGCGTGAGCACATAGCGATCGCTCGGCCGTTGGATCGACAGGTAGCCGCGCTCGACCAGGCAATTGAGCATGCGGAAGATCTCGCCGACCGAGCGGCTGAGCCCGCGCGCGATCTCCGACTGCGACAAACCCTCGGGGCGATCGGCGAGCAGTTCGAGAATGTCGAGCCCCTTGTCGAGCGCCGGCGCCCGATAGCGCCCCTTGTCCTTGGTCGTGTCCGGAGCACGCTGGCGTGTGGTTTCGGTCATGGCTGCTGGATCCTCCTGGCTCGATTTTGCCGGCACTGCGTTCGTTCCGCTATTGCACCTTAGCGAGGGTGCCCCAGGCCCGATAGGCGCGCCGACCGCGCACATAGATAGGAGGGATGACCGTGCTCGGCGCGCCGGACGGGTTGGCGCCGCTCGGAGCGGCCCGCTACAAGCACCGGCCATGTCGAGCCCCCGCCGCTGCATCGTTTTCGCGCTCCTCGCCCTGCCGATCGCGGCCCTCACCGCGGCCTGCTCGGACGACGCGCCGCAGCCGCGCGTGGAAACGGTCGACGCGGTGCGCATCGCGGTCATCCCCAAGGGCACGACGCACGTGTTTTGGAAGGCGGTCGAGCAAGGCGCGCGCGAAGGCGGCGCGGCGGCGGGCTTCGAGGTGCTTTGGAAGGGGCCGCTGCAAGAGAACGACCGCGCGCAGCAGATCCAGCTCGTGCAGCAGTTCATCGCCGACGAGGTCGACGGCATCGCGCTTGCGCCGCTCGACCACGCCGCGCTCGCGCCGGTCGTCGCGCAGGCGAAGTCGAAGCTGATTCCCGTCGTGATCTTCGACAGCGCGCTCGACGGCGTGGTCGGCACGGACTTTTTGAGCTTCATCGCGACCGACAACGAGGCCGGCGGCGCGCTCGGCGGCGCGGAGCTCGTGCGCTTGCTCGGCGGCAAGGGCAAGGCGGTGCTGCTGCGCTACAACGTCGGCTCGGCGAGCACCGAGGCGCGCGAGGCGGGGTTTCTCACGAGCGCGCACGCCGGCGGGCTCGAGGTGACGGTCGACAATCGCTACGCGGGCGCGACGGCCGGCGAAGCGAAGACCACGGCGCTCAACATGCTCGACGCGCTCAAGGAAGCGCAAGGTGTGTTCTGTTCCAACGAGTCGGCGACGAACGGCATGTTGCTCGCGCTGCAGCAAACGGGGCTCGCGGGCAAGTTGCGCTTCGTCGGTTTCGACGCGTCGCCGCCGCTGGTGCAGGCGCTGAAGGACGGAGCGATCGACGCGCTCGTCGTGCAGAACCCGCGCAAGATGGGGCGCCTCGCCGTCGACGCGCTCGCCAAGAAACTGCGCGGTCAAGAGGTGGCGCCGACGATCGACACGGGCGCGGTGCTGGTCACGCGCGAGAACATGCGCGAGCCTGAAATCGCCAAGCTGCTCGAGTAGCGCCTCGGGCGGCCGACGCGCCTTCGCGCCGATCGCGCTGAGCTCGGACCTGGGTTGTCCGCGCGCGCTGGTTAGTCTCTGCGCGCCCATGACCTCCCCCACCGTCGCGCGTCTGTCGATGAGCGGAGTGCGCAAACGCTTCGGCGCGACGCTTGCGCTCGACGGCGTCGATCTCGAAGTACACGCGGGCGAGGTGCACGCGCTGGTCGGCGAAAACGGTGCGGGCAAATCGACGTTGATGAAGGTGCTCGCGGGCGCGCTGAGCGCCGACGCGGGCGCGCTGAAACTCGACGGCGCCGTGTACGCCCCGCGCAGTCCGCTCGAAGCGCGCCGAGCCGGCGTGGCGATGATCTTCCAGGAGCTGTCGCTCGCGCCGCACCTCTCGATCGCGGAGAACCTCGCGCTCGGCAACGAGCCGCGGCGCGGATGGCTGCTCGACTGGAGCGAACTGCGCCGGCGCGCGCGCGAAGCCCTCGCGCAGGTCGGGCGCGCGGAGCTGGACGTCGATCGCCGCGTCGCTGCGCTGCCGCTCGCGGATCGACAACTGGTCGAGATCGCGCGCGCGCTCGCGCTCGAGGCGCGCGTGCTCGTGCTCGACGAACCGACCTCGAGCCTGGGCGCCGCAGACGTCGCGCGCTTGTTCACGTTGCTGCGCACGCTGAAGCAACGCGGCGTCGCGATCGTCTACATCTCGCACGTCTTCGAAGAGGTCTTCGAAATCGCCGAGCGCTTCACCGTGCTGCGCGACGGACGTTCGGTGGCGAGCGGCGCGACGAGCGACACGACACCGGCGGCGCTCGTCGCTGCGATGGTCGGCCGCGAAGTCTCCGAGCTCTATCCGCGTTCGGAAGCGACGCCCGGAGACGTCGTCGCGCGCGTCGAACACCTCGGCCTCGCACGCACGTTGCGCGACGCTTCGCTCGAACTGCGCCGCGGCGAAGTGCTTGGGCTAGCGGGCTTGATCGGAGCAGGTCGCACGGAGCTCGTGCGCGCGCTGTTCGGACTCGAACAAGTCGTGCGCGGCGAGTTGAAGGTGCTCGCGCTCGCGGGGCCGCGCACGCCGCGCGAACGTTGGGCGCAAGGCGTCGGCATGCTCAGCGAAGACCGCAAACGCGAAGGGCTCGCGCTGTCGCGCCCGATCGCCGAAAACCTGTGCCTGCCGCGCCTCGCCGCGCTCGGCTCCTTCGGCTTCGTTGCGCCGTCGACGCTCGAACGCGCGAGCGCAGGCTGGATCGAGCGCTTGCGCATCAAGTGCACGGGCCCGCACCAAGCGGTCGAGCACCTCTCCGGCGGCAACCAACAAAAAGTCGCGCTGGCGCGGCTGTTGTGCGCGGATGTCGACGTGCTGCTGCTCGACGAGCCGACGCGCGGCGTCGATGTCGGCGCGAAGGCCGAGATCTACGCGTTGATCGACGAGCTCGCGCGCGGCGAGCGCAAGCGGGCAGTGCTCGTCGTTTCCAGCTATCTGCCGGAGCTTTTCGGCGTGTGCGATCGCATCGCAGTGATGTCGCGCGGCGTGCTCGGCCCGGCGCGCGCGGCCGATGAAATCGATGAACACGACGTGATGCTCGCAGCGACCGGAGGCGCGGCGTGAAGCAACTGTTGCAAAAGCTCGGACCGGCACTCGGGCTGGCGGCCACGTGGATCTTGTTCGCGGCGCTCGCCGGTCACACGTTCACGAGCTGGTCGAACCAGCAGTTGATGCTGCTGCAAACGGCCGTCGTCGGAACGGCGGCAGTCGGCGCGACTTGGATCGTCGTCTCGGGCGGCATCGATCTGTCCGTCGGATCGTCGATCGCGCTCGGCACGATGGTCGTCGCGTTGCTCTTGAATTCACATTGGCCCGCGCCTCTCGCAGCGCTCGGCGGCATCGCGGTCGGAGTGCTCGTCGGTGCGTTGATCGGCGCGCTCGTCGTCGGACGCTTGGCGAGCGTGATCGCGCTCGTCGCTGCAGTCTCGGTCGGTGGTTGGCTGGCGCGCGCGCACGGCTGGATCGTCGGCGTGCCCAGCGGCGCGGCGCTCGCGGTGTTGCTCGGCCTCGCGTTGCCGAAAGTGCTCGGCCGCCTGCCGCTGTCGCCGTTCATCGTCACGCTCGGCCTGTGGGGCGCGCTGCGCGGACTCGCCAAGGGCCTCGGCAACAACCAGCCCATTTATCCGCAGGAAACCGGCGTTCTCGGCGAGCTGATGTACGTCGCGCCGAGCGGCGTGTTCCATTTCTTGCCGCCCGGAGTGTGGATCCTCGCGCTCACCGCCGCGCTCGCGGCCCTCGCGATGCGCTACACGCGCTTCGGGCGGCGCGTGTTCGCGATCGGATCGAACGAAGAGACCGCGCGCCTGTGCGGAGTCGACGTCGAACGCACGAAGATCGCCGTGTACGCGCTCGCCGTCGGTTGCGCGGGCATCGCGGCCGTGTTGCAGCTTTCGTACTTGTCGATGGGCGATCCGACCACGGCGCAGGGTTACGAGTTGAAGGTCATCGCGGCCGTCGTCATCGGCGGCGCGAGCTTGTCCGGCGGTCAAGGCAGCATCGTCGGCACGTTGATCGGCGCGTTGATCATGACCGTGGTCGACAACGGCTGCACGAAGCTCGGTCTCGACAACTGGGTCCAAGAGCTCGTCACCGGCGGCATCATCGTCGCAGCGGTCGCCCTCGATCGCCTGCGCGCGCGCACGAGCGAGTGACCTGATGACGCTGCTCGAAGTGTGCGTCGATTCGATCGAGGACCTGCTGCGCGCGCAGTCGGGCGGTGCGCAACGCATCGAGCTGTGCGCGCGGCTCGATCTCGGCGGACTGAGCCCGACGCCGCAACTGCTCGAAAGCGCGCTGCGCGCCGCGACGGTTCCGCTGCACGTGATGGTGCGGCCGCGCGAGGGTGATTTCGTGTACGACGCGGCCGAGTTCGAGCGCATGCGCTCCGAGATCGTTGCGCTGCGCGCATGCGACGTCGCCGCTGTGGTCCTCGGCATTTTGCGCGTCGACAAGACCGTCGACGTCGGGCGCACGCGCGAGCTCGTCGCGCTAGCCAAGCCGCTTTCGGTCACCTTCCACCGCGCTTTCGACGAAACACCGGACAAGGCGCGCGCGCTCGACGAGCTGATCGCGCTCGGCGTCGAACGCGTGCTCACGTCCGCCGGCGCGCCGACCGCGCACGCCGGGCGGAACGAACTCGCCGCGCTGGTGAGCCGCGCGCGCGGTCGCATCACGATCCTCGCGGGCGGCGGCGTGCGCGCGCACAACTGGCGCGAGCTGGTCCGCGACTCGCGCGTCGCTGAGATCCACAGCTCGACGGTGTTCGCGCTCGACGCGTGACGAGCGTCAACGGCGTAGCGTCAACGGCGTAGCGTCATCGCCGAAGCGTCATCGCCGAAGCGTCAAACGCAACATCGCGCTGAGACCGTCCTGGCTGACTCCGCCTTGCACGAACTCGTTGCTGACGGGATCGGAGTAGTCGACGTCGAACAGATTGAAAACGCCGAGGGTGAGCTCGACGCCGTCGTCGATACGCGGTGCGCGCAACACGAAGTTCGTCAGCGCATAGCCGGCGACATCGCCGCCGGTGACCGTGTCGCGCGAGCCCAGCGCGATCACCTCGAACGCCGCGACGAGGCGTCGATCGAAGAGCGGAGCTTCGAGGCGCGCTTGCGTGATCGTGCTCGGCGAATTCGGAAGGCGCGCGCCGCCCGAACCGTCGCGCGCCTGCTGGAGCGCTTGGCTCAACGTGCCGCGCAGGTCGTCGCCCAGGAGCGCCGTTACCTCGAATTCGACGCCGTTGGCCGCGGCACGCCCGCTGTTTTGGAACACGAGCATTCCGTCACCCGGATCGATGACCTGCGTGATCAAGTCCTCGACGTCGTAGTGGTAAAGCGCCGCCGAAACGCGCGCCTGATCGCCGAAGTAACGCTCCCAAGCGATCTCGTACGTGGCGACGCGCTCGGGCTCGAGCGCCGGGTTCGACTTCTGCGTGCTGCCGTCGGTGTAGTACAGCTCGTACGTGTTCGGCGCGCGGAAGGCCGTGCCGTAGAGCAGCTTGATCACACTCTCGTCGCTCGTGTGATGCACGAGCGCGAGCCGGGGATTCAGCGTCGCGCCGAACGAGTCGTAGTCGTCGACGCGTGCGCCGATCACCAAGCGCGTGCGCTCTCCGAAGGCGACCTCATCTTGCGCAAACACGCTCGTCTGGGCGCTTTCGCGCGTGTCGTCGAGGTAGCTCGCCGTCTCGTCGAAGTTCTCCTGACTCTGTTCGAGGTTCCAGGTCAACTCCGCGCCGACGGTCCAGTGTTGCCGCGCGCCGACGTCGAACGCGTACTGCAACTCCGCGCCGAGCCGCCGGCCGGTCGCCGCGTCCTCCGTCATCAAGTCGGGCGGTCCGCCGTTCGCCGTGTCGTCGTACACGTACCAACCGTGATAGCGGTAGTCGTCGTAGAACGCGCGCGCCGTGAGCTCTCCGCGACCCTCGAGCGCCTTGTGCCACGCGAAATCGACATAGCCCTGAGCGTCGACGGTGCGGTTGTCGGGATCGTCGAAAACGATGCCGTAGGCGCCTGTCGGAATTCCTTTTTCGCGCCACGCGAAGGCGCTGTGCACGGTCCACGCGTCTTTGGTGAGCGAGCCGAACACCTGGTACGCGCTCTCGTAGTCGGTGTCGCGCGTCACGCCGCCGCCTGGTGCGGACGCGAACTCGTCGAACTTCAAGCGCGCGCCGTCCGTGGCGAAGCCGAGCACGCTGAACAAGAACTCCGCGCCGCCTTCCGTGCGCGTTCCGTAGGTCGCGCGAGCGCGGTAGGTCGCGTTCGTTCCGCCGTCGATGGACGTCTCGAAGCCGTCGACGTCCGCTCCGTGCCGCAACACGACGTTGACGACGCCGAAGAACGCGTTGCTTCCGTACAGCGCCGAGCCGGGACCGCGAATGAATTCGACGCGTTCGATCAAGTCGACGTCGATCGGCGCTTCGTTGCCGATGTTCGCGCTGCCGTACACGTTCTCATTGAGGCGATGGCCGTCGACGAGCAACAGCACGCGCGAGTTGTAGTCACCCGGCATGTAGAAGCCGCGCACGCCGACGTAGTGGTAGTTGCGGTCGTCGGTGACGTGCACACCGCCGATCGAGCGCAGGATCTCGTCGAGCGTGCGGTAGGCGTGCGCGCGAATTTGTTCCGCGCTCACGATCGTGACCGAAGACGGCGCGTCGAGCGTGGTCTCGGCGTGGCGTGACGCGCCGACGACTTCGCCGATCTCGATCGACATCAAGTCCTCGAGGCCGAGCTCGGTAAGGTCTTGCGTCGCGCCAGTGTCCTGGCTGGTCGACGACGCAACGAGCGCGTTCGCAAGCGCGGCTGCGACCAAAACGGTGCTAGGAAACGCGGGGGGCACGCATCGAAGTCGGGTGGATGCGTCGAATCCCTGAGCGCGGCGCCTGCGCACCTCGGATTCGAACCGTGCCCGTGTCGAATCTGAGAACGCGGGCTCGAAATCCCGGCGCGCGGGTTCAAGTCAGGTCGAGCTCGAGCGTGAAGCCCTCGTCGACATTCAGCTCGTTCTCGAACTCGACGAGCGCTCGTTTTTCGCTTTGCGTGACGGCGGCGCGCAGTTCGAACTCACCGAGCCGCGCGACGACGCGCAACATCGGCTGAGGACGATTCGAGAGCAGCGCGATCGTGCGCACGCGCAGGAATCCGTGCGCCAGCGTGAAGCGCGCGCGCAAGATCGGGCCTTCGAGCTTGAGCGCGAACGTGCCCCAACCGTCGGCGCAGGTGAACGCGCAACGGAAGTCGTCCGGCGTCAGTTTCGGCGCGAAACCGATGTGCGCTTTCGGTCCGTGGTATTCAAAGCCGCAGGCGGCGAGAAACGTGCCGTAGCTCGCCATGGCGCGCGCGTAGTGATCGCCGCACTCGATCTCGTTGTAGGGATTGCGCTTCGACGCGTGATAGCGGTCGTGCACGGCGCGCGTGACCGCGAGGCCTTCGACGAGCAAGTCTTCGGCGAGCATGTGCGACGCCGCTTGGTGCTCGAAGCCGCTCATGCACTCGTTGAAGTAGCCCGCGGCCCAAGCGTCCGCGCCCTTGCCCTTCGCGAACTGCATGCCGCCGTTGGGCCACGTGCACATCACGAGGCCGGCCTCACCGGGCAACGCGTACCAACGCCCGCCTGGCAGGGTTTTCTCGGCGCATTCGCGATAAACACCGACGTCGGGCGCGAAGGAATAACGGAACAGCGCGCGCATCGCGCTCTTCGAGAACTGCGGCTTGACGATGCGCGGCAGAGCGAGCTGATGCGCCCACGATTGACCGAACAGTTGGTCGATGTGGCAGCCGGGGCCGGTGCTGTTCGACTCCGGATGCGCGGGATCGATGCGCTGCACGAAGTACTGGCCGTTGTGCGTCTTCTCGAGCAACGCATCGCGCCCGCGCTCGGCGATGACGAAGCACTCGTTCGCAAAATCGTCGTCGTCGAGTTCGCGCGCCATCGCTTCGCCCGCGCGCAAGGCGGCGAGGTAGAGCGAGCTGAGCCACGGGATCTTGCCCCACCACGTCGTGTCGAGCGTGTTGTACTGCGGCCCGTCGAGGATGCCGTCCTTGTCCGTGTCGCGCGCGATCAAGTTCTGCAGCGCCTTCTTCACGCGCGGATAGACGCGGCGCAAGAACGCGCCGTCGCTCGCCACCGTGTGCTCGCGATACGCGCGCAAGATCGTGCCGGCTTGACCGTCGACGGCGACTTCGCGCCCGGCTTCCGCGCGGTAGTCGATCGCGCCGGTGTCGTCGTGGAAGGCGAGCCCGAAGTCGACGCGCTCGCGTTGGTCGCGCTCGATCTCCGGGAAGATGCGCGCGAGACCTTGCGCGTAGCTCCACACGTGCGTGCAAGTCCCCGCGCAACTTCCGGTGCCTTCCCAGCCGTAGAAGCGCCCATCTTGAAAGCGCAGACATGTGGCCGTCGCGACCGTCGACAGCGGCGCGAAGGTGCGATCGAGGAACCAGTACGGCAGCGTCGAGTCGTACCACGTGTCGCGCCACGCGCGAGTTTTCGCGGCGAGGCGTTCGAAGTTGTCGACGACGTAGCGCGCGACCTCGGCCGCACTCTTGAAGCGCGTCGAGTAG
>CAYHRR010000058.1:0-13138 GCA_964358875.1 uncultured Planctomycetaceae bacterium
ATCGGCCTCGTCAGCGCCGATTGGGGCGGCACGCCGATCGAGTCGTGGATGAGCGCCAAGGCGCTCGCGCCCTTCGCGGAGTTCGCGCGCGCCCTCGACTACCTCGCGCTCTCCGTCGATCCGAATTTGCGCTACGAGCACGCGAAACGCTCGGGCGCCGGTTGGTGGGAGAACGTCGATCAGGCCGCGCGCCCGCCGATGGCGAGCACTTGGACGCGCTCGGATTTCGACGACGCCGCGTGGCCGACGATGAAACTGCCGGCGGCGCTCGCGGGCGACGGGCTCGAGCGCTTCGACGGCTTCGTGTACTTCCGCACGACGATCGAGGTGCCTGCCGAGTGGGCCGGTGCGAGCGCGACGCTCGAACTCGGACCGATCGACGATCGCGATGACGCGTGGTTCGACGGCGTGCACGTCGGCGCGACGCGCGAGGACGGACAGTGGGGCCACGCGCGCAACTACGAGATCGCCTCGCTTTCGCCCGGTAAACGCAGCATCGCCGTGCGCGTGCTCGACACCGGCGGCACGGGCGGCATCAACGGCGCGGCAGACGCGCTGTGGTTGCGACCGCATGGAAAGCTTGCGCCGATCGCGCTCGCGGGCGAATGGCGCTACTTCGTCGGTGCGGCGACTTCGAAACTCCCGCCGATCGGACAAAGCGCGACGCAGCTCAACGCGGGCACGCCGAGTGTGCTCTTCAACGGCATGGTCGCGCCGCTGCGTGACTTCGCGTTCCGCGGCGCGCTCTGGTACCAGGGCGAAGCCAACGTCGGACGCGCGGCGCAGTACGAGCGCTTGTTCCCGGCGCTGATCGCCGATTGGCGTGCGCAGTTCGCTGCACCGGAATTGCCCTTCCACTTCGTGCAAATCGCGCCTTTCGCGTACCGCGGCTCGCCTGCGGCTGCGGCGGCGGAATTGCGCGACGCACAGCGTAAGACGCTGGCCGTTGCGCACACCGGCATGGCGATCACGATGGACCTCGGTGATGCGCGCGACATCCATCCCGGCAACAAGCAAGAGGTCGGTCGACGGCTCGCGTTGCTCGCGCTCGCGAACGATTACGGGCGCCACATGGTTTCGAACTGCGGGCCGTTGTTCCGCGCGATCGCCGTCGAAGGCGACAAGTTGCGCGTGAGCTTCGAACATGCCGACGGCGGACTCGTCGCGAAGAACGGAGCGCTGACGGACGTCATCGTCGCGGGCGCGGACCAGCGCTTTTTCGAAGCCCGCGCGCTCGTCGACGGCGAGACGTTGCTCGTCTCCAGCGCGCATGTGCAGCAACCGGTCGCAGTGCGCTACGGCTGGAAAAACGCGGCGATGCCGAACTTGTTCAACGCGGCAGGCTTGCCGGCCTCCTCGTTCCGCAGCGACACCTGGAGCGGCGCGACGATCGTCGAAGACAACGGGAAGACGGCGCACCTGAGCGACGACGCGAGCTTCGTGCCGCTGTTCAACGGCCGCGATCTCGACGGTTGGCACAACGTCAACTGCGCGCCGAGCACGTGGACCGTGCGCGACGGCCGCATCGCGTGCTCCGGCGTTCCGACCGGCGTGCTGCGCAGCGCCAAGCAGTACGAGAACTTCGTGTTCGAGATGGAGTGGCGCCACCTCGCCGAACAAGGCAACGCGGGGTTGTTCATCTGGAGCGATCCGGTGACGGCGCGCGGCCAACCGTTCACGCGTTCGATCGAGGTGCAGGTGATGACCGGCATGGAAGGTCCGGGCTTCACCAGCGACGGCGACGTGTTCCCGATCCACGGCGCGAAGATGAACGCGCTCACCGGGCGCCAGGGTCCGGGACGCGCGTTTCCCACGGAGAAACGCGTGAATCCGGGCGGCGAATGGAATCACTATCGCGTGACTTGTGTCGACGGGAAGCTCGACCTCGCGGTCAACGGCAAGCTCGTCACGCAGGGCACTGACTGCAAGCCGCGCAAGGGCTACCTCTGCCTCGAGAGCGAAGGCGCGCCGTGCGAGTTCCGCAACTTGCGCATCAAGGAACTGCCGAGTTCGCGTGCGCCGCTGACGCCCGACTTCGTGTGCGACACGGACGCGGGCTTTCGCTCGCTCTACAACGGGCTCGACTTCACGGGTTGGAAGTTCGGCGCGGAGCACGACGGCCACTGGAAGGCGAGCGATTGGACGATCGCCTTCGACGGCGAAGGCGCGGACTTGTGGAGCACGGAGGAGTTCGGCGACTTCGAGTTGATCGCCGATTGGCGCTGGAGCGGCGCGGCGCACGACGCGGACCTCGCCGTGATCGGGCCGAGCGGCGCACAGGCGCTCGACGCCGACGGCAAGGCGCTCACGCAACGCGTGAAGGAGGCCGGCGACTCGGGCATCTACTTGCGCGGCTCGTCGAAGAGCCAAGTCAACATGTGGTGTTGGCCGATCGGCTCCGGCGAGGTGTACGGCTACCGCACCGACGCGCAGATGTCCGCCGAAGTGCGCGCCGGCGTCACACCGCGCGTCAACGCCGACGCGCCGCTCGGTGAATGGAATCGCTTCCACATCACGATGAGGGGCGAGCGCCTGACGGTCGTGCTCAACGGCGTGACCGTCATCGACAACGCGCAGCTTCCCGGCGTCGCGCCGCGCGGCGCGCTCGCGCTGCAAAAGCACGGCTCGCCGATCGAGTTCGCGAACATCTACGTCAAGACGCTGAACTGAGCGCGAGCCCAGCGTGGCTCGCGCGGCGACGAATCCAGCGCTCGCTTCGCGCCGACATGCTGCGCAGCGTCGGCGGCCACCGGCGCAGAGTCGCTTCAGCCGTCGCGCTCTTCGCGCCGGAGCGGACAAGCCTGAGCGCCGGCCCACCGACGGCACGGTCCGGGCACATGGGTGACACCGTCGGTGACTGAGCGGTTGGCGGCGTGTCGCGTGCGTGGATCCCTCGGCGCGCTACCAACGCAGTGAATGAGCGCTTGAAGTTCGCCGCGGCAGCGCTGATCGGCCGCGCTTCGATGGCGGAGCTCTGCTCGACGTTCAGGATCAGCCGCAAGACCGGTTACGAGCGCGTCGAGGCATCGATGCCCGTCCTTCGTCGCGCGCAATCGAGAGCCTCGCTCTGTTCGTGAGCGAAGGTGAAGCGAGGACCGACCGCACGCACGAGCGGCCCGGCACTTCGCGGCCCAGCCGAGCTCAAGCGCGCGCGGCGGCTTCGACCAAGGCTCGAAACAGGCGTTCCGTGTCCGGCGCCTCGGGCGAGCGCTCGGGGTGCCATTGCACCGCGACGAGGAAGCGGCCGTCGACGGCCTCGAGGCCTTCGATCACGCCGTCGTCGGAACGAGCGACCTCGCGCAGCAAGGCGGGGACGCGCGCGACACCCTGATGATGGTGCGACACGATGCGCAGCCGGGTGGCCCCGACGATCTGCTGCAAGCGCGAGCCGGGCATGAGCTCGACCTCGTGCTCGGCGCGGTGGTCGAGCAAGTTCGGATAGCCGGCGTCGGGCAGGTGCTGGTGTAGGGCGCCGCCCGCGGCGACGGTCAGGACTTGCATGCCGAGGCACACGCCGAGGGTCGGCACCCGATGGGCCAGCACGGCGAGCGCGAGTGCCAGTTCGCCTTCCTGGCGCCGCGGGTGCATCGGAGAGGCCTGCTCGTGCAATTCGCCGCCGAGCGGCCGAGGATCGATGTCGTCGCCACCGCTGAGCACGATGCCGTCGACGCGCCGCAGGAGCTCGAGCTCATCCCCCGGGGTGAGCGGCGGCAGGATCACGGGAATCCCGCCCGCGCGGCGCACCGCGTCGACATAGCCGAGCTTCAAGCGCACGTGCGCAACCGGGTCCGACTTGAGGTCTCCGCTGATGCCGATGATGGGTCGCACGGCGCCAGGGTACGACGAGCGATGCGCGCGCCCAGCAAGCGGTTGACGGGATGGGCGACAGCGATGGGCGACGGCACGGGTCCGGCGGCGCGAGCAGCTCGACACTAGCCGGCGGAACTCGCGCGCGGGGACGGTTGTCGGTGGGGGCGAGCGGCGCAACGAAAGCTCGCCGACGGAGCTTCGCTGACACCAAGTGAGTGGTAGCCAGAGTGCGCTGGCAGGGATATGGTGTGCGCCCGCTCCCCTGGCATGAAGAACGCGTTCCGGCACACCCAGTTCTCGACTCTTGCGAACGCCGCGCGACGGAGCTCGAACCCGCCGCGCAGCGCCTCGTTCCGGATCGCCTTCGACGTTGCTCCAGACGCGGTTCACCGGGTGGTTCGACATGCCGACAGCGGCTGTTCCACCACCCAAAGTCGTCCGCGCAGCCCAGTTTCGCGAGCCTCACCGATGAGCCCGCGCGACCGCTGTGATGTGACGGCCTTGTCGGACTCCCTGCGCCGCTAGTCACCCAGCCAGCGCGCGCAGTACAGCCCTCGCTTCCTTCGTTCCTCCATCGACGCATCGAAAAGACCCCGGAAACCTCCGCCCATGGCTGAGAACACCAGCCCCGACCCGGAAATCGAGACCGAAGCCGAAGAGAAGGCGCAGAACTACGTCCTGGCCCTGATCAGGAACTCGCCTTGGCTCGCGATCGCCGTCCTGCTGCACGTCATGGTCATCGCGATCATGAGCGTGTGGTACTTGGCCGACGACACGAAGAAGGAGGTTGAGTCGATCACCGCGGTTTCGATCGCGAAGAACGACAACTTCCTTCCGCCGCCGATCGAGACGCCGCCGGAGATCATCGACCGCAACTCGGTGCCCGTGCAGGACGCCAAGGACGAAGGTCCGGTCAACCCCGACGAGAACTACATCCCCGACGCCGCGGCCGGCCGCCAGGGTGAGATCACGGACGAAGTCGACCCGAACAAGGAAGCGGGCATCTTCAATCCCGACCCCGAGGCCCTGTCCAACGCGCCCAGCGGCGCGACCGGCGGAACGCCGATCGGCGTCGGCGCGGTCGGTCACTTCGGAACGGGCACGCCCTCGGCCTTCGTCAGTCGTCGCGCGGGCGGCGGCGGTCGCGGCGGTGGCGGTCTCGGTCAAGGTGGCGGCGGCGGTCGCGGCGGCAAGCTCGCCGAAGACACGGTCAACAACGCGCTCCTGTGGCTGAAAAAGCACCAATCGCCCGACGGCCACTGGGACTCGGCGGGCTTCTCGGCGCAGTGCAAGGAAGGCACGTGCAGCGATGCCGGCGAGTCGCCGCACGACGTCGGTCTGACCGGCCTCGCGTTGCTCTGCTACCTCGGCGCGGGTCAGACGCACACCGACGGCTACTACAAGGAGACCGTCAAGAACGGGCTCAAGTACCTGATCAGCCAGCAGGATCCCGACGACGGTTGCTTCGGCCAGAAGATCGGCCAGCACTTCCTCTACAACCACGCCTGCGCCGCGATCGCCATGGCCGAGGCCTACGGCATGACCCAGGCGAACCCGTTCAAGGAACCGGCGCAGAAGGGCATCAACTTCATCCTGCGCGCGCAGAACCCGTACCGCGCTTGGCGCTACGCCTTCCCGCCGGACGGCGACAACGACACGTCGGTCACCGGCTGGATGGTGATGGCGCTCAAGTCGGCCAAGATGTCGGGCCTGATCATCGACGAAGCGGCCATGCAGAACGCGATGAACTGGGTCACCGAGATGACCGATCCGGCGACGGGCAAGACCGGCTACATCGACATGGGCGGTCTGCCCTCGCGCTTGACGGAACTGATGACCAAGTTCCCGGCCGAGAAGAGCGAATCGATGACGGCCGTCGGCATGCTCGTGCGCATCTTCGCCGAGCACTCCGCCGAGGAGGATCCGATGATCTCCAAGGGTGCCGACTTGTGCATCGCGCGTCCCCCGACCTGGGAGACCACCGGCGAGATCGATTACTACTACTGGTACTACGCGACCTTGGCGATGTTCCAGGTCGGCGGCCCGCGCTGGGAGAAGTGGAATGCCGCGCTGAAGACCGCGGTCATCGACCACCAACGCAACGTCAAGGGCGAGTGCGAGTTCGGCTCCTGGGACGGCATGGACCCGTGGTGCAAGGCCGGCGGTCGCGTCTACGCGACGGCGATCAACTGCCTGACCATGGAGGTCTACTACCGCTATCCGAAGGTGTTCGGCGCCAAGACTGACCCCAAGAAGGACGACAAGAAGAAGCGCACCAGTCGCAAGAGCGGACGGCGCCTGGCGACAGCGGAAACGACACGCCTGCGTCGTACGGCGGGGAACACTCTGTGATCGGACGGTCCTACGTGCGGCGTTTCGCACCGGGGCTGGTTGCTGTCGCGCTGCTCGGCGGCGCTGCATCGGCTCAGCACCACGAAAAGATCCTCGGCAAGGACGACATCGAGTTCGCCAACGCGCTCGCTCGCGCGCGCTATGACGACTTGGCGGAAGCTGTCTACACCGCGCTGTCGACGGTGCGCGGCGGCTCGGGTGAAACCGCGCTCGTCGTCGAGCTCCAGAAGCTGAACTCGAAGGAGAAGGAAGCGGGCAAGCTGACCGATCCGATCCAACGGGCGGAGGCGCTGTTCGCCGTCGTCGAGTTGATGGAGCAGTTCGTCGAGTCCCATCCCGGCTCCGAAGTCGCCGCCGACCTTCAAGACCAGCTCCCCGACAAGTACCGCAACGCCGGCGAGTCGAGCGCGCTCGCGGTCAGTGCGAACCCGGACGCGCCGGGCGCCAAGGAGCTGCGCGAAAAGGGCTCGGCGATGTTCGAGCGCGCGGTGTCGAGCTTGCGCAAGCAGATCGACCTCATCGACGAGCAACGCAAGGCCCGCGAAGAGCCCGATGAGAAGCTCGAATTCGACTACATGCTCGCGCGCTACAACCTCGCGCGCACCTTCTATTTCAACGCGCTGGTGATGGATCCCAACGGCAACGCGCGCAAGGATCCGCTCAAGCGCTCGCTGTCGATCCTGTCGGACTTCGAACTCGACTACAGCAACGAGCTGTGCTGCTACGAGGGCTTCATCTACGCGGGCCTGTGCCACATCGAGCTCGGCGACCTGGACAAGGCGGAGCAGAGCTTCGACTCGGCGATCAAGCTGCGCGAGCGCTTCGATGTCGCCAACGACGGGGTTTTCCTGATGCAGGAGAACCAGAACGCGATCAACGTCGTGTCGGCGGGCGTGCTGCAGAAGATGCTGCTGCTGGTGAAGAAGGGCGACAATCAAGGCGCGGTCGCCACGTCGCGCGACTACTACAAGACCATTCCTGACGCGGTGCGCGGCCTCAAGGGGCTCGCGATCCTCGCGCAGGAAGCGGATTGCCATCGCGCGCTCGGCGACTCGAAGTCGCTCGAGGCCGTCGCGCGCCGCATGATCGACGCCGATCCGCGCGGTCCGGCCGGCGCGCGCGGTCGCGAATTGCTCGGCGAATCGGGCGGCTCCAACCTGAGCGCGAGCGACATGCTCAACCTCGCCAAGGAGACCTACAACCGCAACGACGTGCCGCGCGCGATCGAGATTTGCCAACAGACCATCGTCATGGCGCGCGGTCGGGCGAACGAAGCCGACATTGGCTCCGAAGCCGCCAACGAGCTCGGCAAGTACTACGCCTACAAGGAGCAGTGGTTCGAGGCCGTGACGGCCTGGGAAGCTGCGGCCGAACGATTCCAGGCCGGCGCAACGGCCGCCGAATGCCTGTACCGCGCGGCGAACGGCTACCTGAAGCTGCTCAAGACCGAGAAGCGCGAGTACTACAAGACCCGCGCGCGCGCGCGCATGACCGAACTGACCAAGCGCTACCCGACGAGTTCCTATGTCGGCAAGGCGGCGCTGATGGAAGGCGACATGCTCTACGCCGAGGGCGAGTTCGCGCGTGCGGCGGACATGTTCGAGAAAATCCCCGTGATCAGCGGCCAGCGCGAAGAGGCGCTGTACCGCGCCGGCAATTCCTGGGCTTCGCTCGCGCGCAAGGCGACGGCCGACGGCAAGACCGGCGACGCGGCGAGCGCCTCGAAGAAGGCCGAAGAGCTGTTCAAGCGCGCGGCCACCGAGGCGGACGACGCGGTTGCCAAAACGCTCGACACCAACCAACAGAACTACCTGCGCGGCGTGGCGTTTTCGGCGCGCATGGGCCTCGCCAACCTGTACCTGCTCGACAAGGCCCGCGTGGCGGAAGTGCTGCAGCTGTTCGGCACCTCGAGCGAGCGCGAGTACGCCTCGGTTCCGGAGTGGCTCAACGCGGCCCGCGGTGTGCGCCTGCGCGCGATGATGGCGCTCGGACGCATCGACGACGCGATCGCCATGGTCGACGCGCTGATCAAGGAAAACCCCGACGCCTCCTTCGGTTCGGTGCTCGCACCGCTGGCGCGCGCCCTCGACACGCGCGGCGTCGACATGCGCAAGCAGGGCAAGAACTCCGAAGCCGACATCGAATGGCGCCGCGCGGCGAAGTACTACTGGCTCGCGATCAAGGGTCAGGTCGCCGGCTCGGAGCGCGTCAACGCAGAAGACCTCGAGAGCAGCGCCGATCGCTTGCTCGTGTTCGCGCTGCACTTCAACCGCATCCCCGTCGACAGCTTCACGGAGTGGACCGGCGGCCGCCTGACCGAGGACGACCTGTTCGACCAAGCGGCGCGCGCCTTCGAAGCCGTGTTCCCCTCGAAGCCGACCAACAAGGTCGTCGTGCGCTGGGCCAACTGCCTGGCCTTCCTCGGTCGCTGGGAAGAAGCCGCCGCGAAGTACGCCGACCTGTTCGCGCGCGTGCCCGTGATCGACATCAACAAGTCGACCATCAACTCACAGGTGCTCAGCGGCGCGCCGGAGCTGCTCTCCGCATGCCTCGAGTGGGGCGTGTGCGAGCGCGAAGCGGGCCTCGCCAAGTCGGAAAACGCGCGCCTCAACCGCACGGTTTCGATCTTCACCACGCTCGCCAACGGCACGACGCCGGGCGGCAAGTTGTGGTGGCAGTCGAAGTACTACCAGCTGCGGACGATGACCGACCAAGGCACCTATGACCTCGCCGAAGTGGCCGTGCGCGCGCTCGAGCGCAGCAACCCTGACTTCGACAACAACGAATTCGGGCTCAAAGATCGCTTCGTCAAACTGCGCGAAGAGTTGGCGCGCAAGGGCTTCAAGTAACCGCGCCACGGACCCCCAGGAGATCGGTTGAACATGATCGGAATTGGAAGTTTGCGGCGCCTCGCGGGCGTTGCGGTGATGGCAGCGCTCGCCGGCATCGCGAGTGCTCAGCAGGACAAGGTCGTCACCAAGGACGGCAAGGACAAGACCTACAAGATCCTCAGCGAAGACTTCTCCGGTCTCTCGGTGTCGATCGAAGGAGGTACCTCCGTGGTCCTGTGGAAGGACATCGAGTCGATCAAGTACTCGGGCGCGGAGAAGTACTACAAGGCGATCAACGCCTTCACGTCGGGCGGCGCCGATGCGCTCGCGCAGCTCGAAGAGCTCGCTGCGGACGCGAAGCTGCGCCCGGTGCTGCGCCACGGCGTGCTCTACCACATGGGTCTCGCCTATCAGAAGGGCGGCGAAGGCGACAAGGCGATCGCGACCTACACGGACTTGCTCAAGAGCTTCCCGAAGAGCCGCTACCTGCTGCAGGTCGGATCCAACTTGATGTGGATCTACCTCGGCAAGGGCGACGCCGCGGGCGCATCGACGGCCCTCGACGGCGCCTTGAGCTCGGCTTCGTCGGGCACCAAGGACGCGAGCCTGCTCGCCGGCATCGACTTGCTGAAGGCGCGCCTGCTCGAAGCCCGGGACAAGACCGCCGAGGCGGAGCCGATCTACGACCGCGTCGCATCGGGCACTTCGAGTCCCGACAATGTCGCCGAAGCCAAGCTCGGCCGCGCGCGTTGCTCGCACCTCGCGGGCCGCACGCAGGAAGCCGAAACGCGCTTCCGCGAGATCATCCTGCTCGACGCGCCGAACACCGTGCTCGCCGGAGCCTGGAACGGTCTCGGCGACATGGCCTTGGCAACGGGCACGACCAACCGCGACGCCGAGACCTTGCGCGACGCGCTGTTCGCCTATTTGCGCGGGGTGGTGCTGTACGTGCCCGGCCGCGACGCGCCGAGCGAAGAGCTCGAACGCGCGCTCGCCGGTTCCGCCAAGGCGTTCGACGCGATCAGTCAGCTCGAGGCCAACGCTGAGAAGAAGAAGCTCTTCTCCCAGCGCGCCAAGGACCGCCGCGCAGAGCTCCAAACCAAGTTCCCCAACTCGCGTTACCTGAAGTAGTGATCCCCACCGACGCGTCGGTTCACCGGCGCGTCGATTCAACGCGCGCCGACTCAACGGCGCGTCGATTCACCGGCGCGCTGACTCAACGGCGCGTCGATCCATCGGCGCGCCGACTCATCGGTGAGCGGGCCTCGAAGACGAGCGAATGACCAAGGAGTATTGAGATGGCTGGCGCAAGCATGGACGAAGGGGACAACCCCGTCGGCATCAACGTCACACCGCTGGTGGACATCATTTTCTGCCTGTGCGTGTTCTTCATGATCTCGTTCAAGTTCAAGCAGATCGAAGGCAAGTTCGACGCTTGGCTGCCCAAGGGCAAGGGCTCGGAAGGCATGCCCGTCGGCACGATCATGCCCAAGGAGATCCGCGTCGCGATCCTGTGGGACGAGGCCAACGAGGAGTCGCTGCGCAAGTTCGGCGTGCGCCCGATCAAGGCCAGCGAGGACGAACTCCTGCAAACGGTGATGAACGAAGCCTGGCAGGACTTCAAACGGCTCAACGAGATCGACGTGCCGCTGGTCGTCGACGCGGACGTGCGCGTGCCCTGGAAGGACGTGATCACCGTGATCAACATCGGCAAGCGCGTCGGCATCGAGAAGGTCGAGTTCGCCTTCGGTGCGCCGCCTCCCGGGAAGCGCTAACCGCGTTCACACTCGGCCCCGCGGACCCACACCGCCATCGACCCACGACTCGCCGCTCCCATGGCCTCGTGCGAAATGACTGAAGTGCGCTGCCTTCACGCAGCGCAGTTGCCCCGATTCCCCCAGTGCGTCGAGAGCGCGGCGCAGCCTGCTGCGCGCTCGACGGTGACGGCGAAACTGCGCCCGGCCGATGCTGCGGCGCCCGCCCTTTTCTAGGAGCTCTCCATGGCCAACGAAGACGATCCCAAACCGCGCCCGGCAAGTGCCGCCGCCTCAGCCAAGCCGGCCGCAAGTGCGCCCAAGCCTGTCGCGCGCGTGGCGAAGCCCGCCGCTCCCGCCAAGCCCGCGAAGAAGGAAATCCACGTCCACCACCTGACCGAGGAGGAGAAGGGCGGCATCGACAAGGCCACCAAGATCGGCCTGATGGTCGCGGGCGGCTTGGCCGTGGTCGCTGCGATCGTGCTGATGGTCGTGATGAACACGAAGAGCGCGCACGACGCCGAGCGCAAGGCCTACGAGGACATGGTCGCGGGCTACAAGAACAAGATCGTCAACATCACGGCGGCCACCGATGAGGCCACGATCGAAGCGGCCGTCAAGGAAGTCACCGAAGGCAAGCCCAAGTGGATCAACCACAGCGATGCCGGGCAGATCGACTCCGCGCTCTCGCGCGCCAAGAACAACCTCGAAGGCGGCAAGGAGAAGCGCAAGATCGCGGCCCAGCTCAAGGAGATCGAGGAGAAGCTCAAGAGCGACACCTCGCTGACTGCCGACCAGATCAAGGACATGCGGCGCTCGCTCGAGGAAGTCGCCAACAAGATGCAGTCGCAGGGCCCCGAGGCGATCGCGCGCGTGGCCATGGCGCAGAACACGGCCTCGCGCCTGTACGCGACGCACCTCGTCGAAGACCCCAAGAAGGCGATCGCGGCCGGTGAGAACGCGCGACTGTTGTTGGTGCGTTGCCAGGCCGCCGAGGACGAGCTCAAGCCGCTCGTCGACGAGGCCTACCGCGACAAGAACGAGGAGCTCAAGAGCTTCTACGGCGGTCTGTACGAGCAGGCCGTCGCGACGACGGACCAACTCGTCACCAAGATCTTCACGCCCGCGGAAATCGACGGCTTGCCCTGGACCGACTGCTTGGCGGGCGCGCAGGCCGGCTACTGGAATGCGTCGACTGCCCAGGGCTTCTCGCACCGCGTCGACAAGGGCGCGCTGACGATCATCGGCCCCGAGCCGGGCGCGACGCGCCAGCCGATCCTCGCCATCGGCGACCGCGAGCAATGGCGCAGCTTCGTCGCCGACCTCGAATTCACCGTGTCGAAGGGCGGCTTCCAGATCTTCTTCCACCTCGGCAAGGGTGCGAGCGATCAAACGCCGAGCAAGACCTGGGAAGCCGAGGGCGACTCGCCGGAGTTGCGCACCGACAAGACCTACCGCGCCAAGGTCGAGATGATCGGCAGTCACCTGACGATCACCTTCGCCGGCAGCGACAACGACATCGACCTCCAGGGCATCGGCGCGAACGAAACGCTGAAATGGACCAAGACCCGCAAGGGTGCGATCGGTCTGGTGATCCCGCCCGGCGCGCGCATCAAGTTCACGCGCTTCCAAGTCAAGGAACTGCGCTAGCTCGCGACGCGCACACGCAACGCAGCCGCCCGACGCTTCGCGCGACGGGCGGCTGCTCTCATAGGTGCGCGTCACGCCGACGCGGCTCCGTCGCGCGCGCTCCGCTCCGTTGATTCGTCGGCCAACTCGTGTAGCTTTTCGCCTCCCCGGTCGGCCTACCCACCATTTCGAATGCCCAGCGCCAAGACCTCACTGCTGATTCTGCTGGGAGTCGTTGGGGTGGCCTTCACCCTGTTTTGGGCGCGAGCACTGCTCGCTGCGGCGCGCAAGGGTTCGGGCGAGCGCGTTGTGCCGAGCCCGTACGAATTGCTGGTCGGCTTCGTCACCGATTTCTTCGACACGCTCGGCATCGGTTCCTTCGCGACGACCACGACGCTGTACCGCGCGCGCAAGACCATCGACGACCGGCTGCTGCCCGGGACGCTCAACGTCGGCCACACCTTGCCGACGATCGTGCAGGCCTTCATCTACACGCAAGTGGTCGAGGTCGAGATCCGCACCTTGGTGTTGATGATCGCGGCCTCGGTCGCCGGCTCGCTCGTCGGAGCGCCGATCGTCGCGCGCTGGCCGCGGCGCAAGATCCAGATCGGGCTCGGGCTCGCACTGCTCGTGCTCGCCGGCGTGCTCGTTTACCGCCAACTGTGGACGGAGCCGACCGAAGGTACGACCGGTCTCGCGGGCGGGCTGCTCGCCGCGGGCGTCGTCGGCAACTTCGCGCTCGGCGCGCTGATGACCATCGGC
>CAYHRR010000059.1:0-13086 GCA_964358875.1 uncultured Planctomycetaceae bacterium
TGTTGTGCTTCGGCCTGATCTTCTCGACCGTCGGCACGATCCTGGGCGGCGTGTGGGCCAACGAGAGTTGGGGCCGCTTCTGGGGCTGGGATCCGAAGGAGAACGGCGCGCTGCTGATCGTGCTCGCGCAGATCGCGATCCTGCACGGTCGCATGGGCGGCTACCTGCGCGAATTCGGCCTGCACGCGGCGTCGGCGTTCCTTGGGACCGTGGTCGCCTTCTCTTGGTTCGGCGTCAACTTGCTCGGCGTCGGCTTGCACAGCTACGGCTTCACGAGCGGCATCCATTTCTGGCTGTGGGTCTACTACGTGGGCCAGTGGGCCTTGATTGCGGCGGCCGGCGCATTCTGGGCCAAGCAGCACTTCGGGCGCGAAGCGGCGCACGCTGATCAAGCGACGCATGTCGATGGAGCGCGAGCCGTCGATGCTCCCACCGCGTGAGTCGACGGCGGAGCACGGCGCGAATGCACACGGGGCCGATCGCCGGACGCGGCGATCGGCCCCGTGCAGTTGGCTGCGCCACTCAGCTCAGGGAGCGATGGTGAACTTCGCCGCGTTGGCCAAGTTCGTCGTGCTCGGGCTGGCCGGATCGCGCGACCACACCTGCGCGCACACGTCCGCTCCGGGAACGAGTGCCGGATCGGTGTGCACGCTGATCAGTTGGTTGAAGTCGAAGGCAAATGCGCCGCTGCAATCGACGCCCACCGGCGAGCCGCCGGCGTTTTGGATCGCGCTGCGCACCGTCGGATTGCCGACGCATTTGAACCCGCCTTGGAACGGCAGCGCAGTCTGCGTGAAGCCGTAATAGAGCAGTCCGTTCTGCTGATTGAGTTCGTTCGTGGCCGAGATCACGAACGGCAAACCGCTCGAGTAGCTCGCCGCGCCCGCCAGACCCAGGGCCGGAACGCAGCCGTTGCTGTTCGTCTTGGCCGTGCAATAAGTCTGCGCCGTCGGACAAGTCCAATTCGCGCGCAACGTGCCGAGGAGCGTCACCGTGCCCGACGCGCCGCTGGCCGGATCGCTGAACGGGAACGAGGTGTTGACCGGCATCACGAGCGCCAAGTTGTTGCCGGAGGGCAGCAGCGTGCCGGTTTGGTTTTGCGGCGTCGAACCCAAGCCGGTGAGGTCGGTCGTGGTCGCTGTGCCGGCGAGCGGCGTGACCACCATCGTGCCCGAGAGCGCCGTCATCGTCAGCGCGGCCGTGAACGCACCGTTCGGCGCGACGGCGAACACCGGAGCTCCCATCGACATGTGCAAGTTGGTGATGTCGATCGTCGCGAGCGGCGGAAGGAACGGGAGCGGGTTGTTGATCTTGCCGTGCAGCGCGACCGACGTGCCCAAGTCGCCGCCGTTGGAGAAGTCGGACGTCGCGATCGGGTCGACGCCCGCCGCGAACACGTGCATCGTGGTCGTGCCCGTCGCCTGAAAAGCGTTCGAGGGGTTGCCGACGATGTTGCCGAGCGTGCTCGTGCCGGACCAAGTGAAGTTCGACTGGGCTTGATTGACCGTGAAAACGAAGTCCGTCTGTGCTGCGGCGACGCCTGCGAGGGCGAGCGCGGCGAGCGCTGATTTCCAAGAAGAACGCATGGTCGGCTCCTGATGAATGCTGGGGAAAACGCCGCTCCGGGCGTGGAGCGTGCGAGGCCGCAACCTTACCACGCCTCGCGCGCGGTGGAGCGCTGCCGCGTGTCGTCTCAGCGCCGCGCCGGCGTGAGCCGCTGCAGGCGCTGCGCGGCGCGAGTTCTCAGCCGAACCGGCCCGAGATGTAGTCCTCGGTTTCCTTGAGGTGCGGCTGCAAGAAAATGTCGTCGGTCGGTCCGTACTCGATCAAGCGACCGAGGTACAGAAACGCCGTGAAGTCGCTGGCGCGCGAGGCCTGCTGCATGTTGTGCGTGACCATCAAGATCGAGTACTCGCCCTTGAGCTCTTCGATCAGGTCCTCGATGCGACCGGTCGCGATCGGATCGAGGGCCGAGCACGGTTCGTCGAGCAACAGCACTTCGGGCTCCGCCGCCAGCGCGCGCGCGATGCACAAGCGCTGCTGCTGACCGCCCGACAGCCGCAACGCGCTCTCGCTCAAACGGTCTTTGACCTCGTCCCACAAACCCGCGCCGCGCAAGCTCGCTTCGCACGTCGCGGCGAGCACCGCCTTGTCGCGCTCGCCGTCGATACGCAACGCGTAGACGACGTTCTCGAAGATGCTCATCGGGAACGGATTGGGCTTCTGGAACACCATGCCGATGCGCTTGCGCAGCTCGATCACGTCGACCGCCGGCGCGTAAATCGGATCGCCGTTGAGACGCATTTCGCCGTCGATGCGCACGCCGTCGATCAGATCGTTCATGCGATTGACCGAGCGCAACAAGGTCGACTTGCCGCAACCCGACGGCCCGATCATCGCGGTCACCTTGCCGCGCGGGATCCGCATGGTGATGTCGTGCAGCGCGCGCGAATGGCCATAGAACAAGTTGAAACGCTCGATCTCGAGCACCGCGGGTTCGTCGGCCAACGCCGCATGCGATTCGGTCGAGAACGGCTCGTTCTTGGCGATCGCCTCGAAGACCTTGCCTCGCTGGTTCCTGGCAGTCGTGGGATGGTTCATCGGCGGCTTCGGTAGTCCCGTACGCGGGCTCGGCGTCAGCACGTCGGACGCATCACGGCGCGGCGAGCGAATCATAGTTGGCTGCCTTGGAAACGTCGCCTGAGTCGCGCACGGATCGTGATCGCGAGCAAGTTCAGCGTGACCACGAGTGCGATCAACAGCAGGGTCGTCGTGAACACCATCGGCTTCGCCGCCTCGCTGTTTTGGCTCTGGAATCCGAGGTCGTAAATATGAAACCCCAGGTGCATGAAGCTCCGTTCAGGGTGCAAGTACGGCCAAGAACCGTCGAGCGGCAACTCCGGCGCGAGCTTGGCCGCGCCGACCAGCATCAACGGCGCGACCTCGCCTGCACCACGCGCCAGCGCGAGGATCATGCCGGTCATGATGCCCGGCAACGCGCGCGGCAGAACGATGCGCCAAATGGTCTGCCACTTCGTCGCGCCGCAGGCATAGGAGCCTTCGCGCATCGAACGGGGAACTGCGGCGAGCGCTTCCTCCGTCGGCACGATCACGACCGGCAGGGTCAGCAGTGCCAGTGTCAGCGAGGCCCACAACAAACCGCCGGTACCGAAGGTCGGCGTCGGCAGTTTGGAGGCGAAGAACACCTCGTCGATGCGCGCGCCGACGATGTAGCAGAAGAAGCCCAAGCCGAAGACGCCGAAGACGATGCTCGGCACGCCGGCGAGGTTGTTGATCGCGATGCGCACGGCGCCGACGATCGGGCCGGGCTTGGCGTATTCGCGCAAATACAGTGCAGCGAGCACGCCGAACGGAACGACGAGCACGGACATCACCAGCGTCATCAAGACCGTGCCGTAGAGCGCCGGGAACACGCCGCCCTCGCTGTTGGCCTCGCGCGGATCGTCGAGCAGGAACTCGCGCACGCGCGACGCGTACACGGCGATCTTGCCGAAGAAGCCGAGTTCGTTGGCCGGGTAGGTGCGCACGATTTCCTCGAGCGTGATGCGCTTCTCGGCACCGTCGGCCGCAACGAGCGTGAGCGCGTCGAGTTGTCCGTCCGAACGCAACTGGGCAATCGCGCCTTGAATGCGGCGAAAATCGTCCTGCGCGCGCTGTTCGACCGACTGACCTGCAGCACGTGCGGCCGCGAGTTCGGCGGAAGCGGCGCCGTAGGTCGACTCGACCTCGCGCAATTCGAGCCGCGCGGCTTCGAGCTGTGCATTGACGTCACCGATCTCGTCGGTCTCGAGTTCGCGGCGCTGCTCCCAGCGAGCGCGCGCAACGTCGTGATGCTCGGCGAGGGTCTCCAGCAACGCGGCGGGTTCACCGTGCTGCTCGACGCCCTCGATCTCGATCGATTTCGGAACGCCGATGAAGCGCCCCCACGAAAGACGCTCCACCAGCAGGGTGTGTGCGGGCCGCGTCTCCGCTGCGATCTCGAAATCGCTGACCCACTGAAAGTGCGTGCCGGTGAGGTCGAAGTTGCCCGTGCGCAGCATGCGCCGTCGGACGACACCTTCAGCGCGCGCGAGTTCGTCACGAGCGGCGGCGTCGAGTTTCGCGAGCACGTCGGGTCCCGGCGTGTAGCTCTCCTCGACCGCGACCTCGCCCGCGAAGGTGCGTCCGTCGTGCGTCGTGATGCGCACGATTTCGCCCGGCCAGAACGTCGGCACACCGCGCACCACGACCAACGCGAGCAATCCGATGATCATCGTCAACGCGAGCGCGAGCGCGCCGCCGGTGAGCCACACCATCGGCTCGCCGTGGGCGAACAGCGACGTGCCGCGCCGTTGCTTGCGCGCGCGTGCCTTGCGCTCGACGCGCGGCGGTGTGGGAAGCGTGGTCGGGCTCACAGCTGGAACGCTCGCTTGCGAAAGCGCTGGCGTACGACTTCGGCAACGGTGTTGACCGCGAAGGTGATCGCGAACAACGACAGCGCCGCGAGGAACAACGTGCGGTAGTGCGTGGAACCGTTGACGGCTTCGGGCAGCTCGACGGCGATGTTGGCCGACAAGGTGCGGAAGCCGTTGAACACGTTCCACTGCATCACGGGCGTGTTTCCGGCCGCCATCAGCACGATCATCGTTTCGCCGACAGCACGACCCAGGCCGACCATGACCGCGGAGAACAACCCGCTCATCGCCGTCGGCACGATGACGCGCATGGCCGTCTGCCATTGCGTCGCGCCGGCGCCGAGCGACGCGAGGCGCAGATGCTCCGGCACGCTGGTGAGCGCATCCTCGGCCAGCGTGTAGATGATCGGGATGATCGCGAAGCCCATGATGAAACCGACGACCAACGCATTGCGTTGGACGTACGTGTCGACCAGCGCGCCGCGCGGATCGACGCCCGCCGACGACAACAAGGCGCCGGCGAGCAGCGCGATGCCGAGCGTGAGCGCAGCGGCCGCGCCGAATCGAAACACGTCGAAACGGGCGCATTTCGTGCGCGTCCACGCCACGGACGTGCGGCGCAGCACCGGGTCGAGTAGACGTCCCGACAACAAGGTGACGGCGGCCGCGCTCAGCGGCAGCAACAGGAACACCCAACCGCCGAGCGCACCTCCGACACGTCCGTCGAGCCATGCTTGTACGTCGCCTGCGAACAGCACGGACTCCACGAGCGGCGCGCACAACCACGCCGCGAGCAGTCCGAAGGGCAACGCCGTGCCGATCAGCGCGAAGCGTTGCACGCCGCCGAGTCGCAGTGCGATGCGCTGAGGCACGAGCTGCCAAGCGTGCGCGCCTACCAACAAGGCGAGCGGTACCGAGTAGAGCGCGGTCAGCACGAGCGCGAGCGATTCTTGAACGAAGGGCGCGATCACGATGGCCGCGAGGAAGCCGAGCACGACGCTGGGCAAACCGGCCATGACCTCGATCGTCGACTTCACCCAGACGCGCACGCGCGGTTCGAGGTACTCGCTCGAGAAGATCGCGGCGAGCAAGGCCAGCGGCACGCCGAACAGCATCGAGTAGAGCGTGGCCTTCAAGGTGCCGAAGATCAGCGGCATCAAGCCGAGCTTGGCTTCGAAGTCGTCGGTGCCGCTCGAGGATTGCCACACGTGCGCCGGCGCCGGGTAGTTCTCGTACCAGACCGGGCGGAACAGCGACGTCGCGCTGATTTCGGCGTGTTCCGACGCAACGTCGAAGCAGGCGATGGAATCCGACGTGCGCACGACGAGCGCGTTCTCGCGCGGCGCCAACGCGAGCGACGTGATCGGCGCGTCGCCCACTGACAAGGACGCGAGCTGTTTCTCGCTGGTCATGTGCAGCAAGCGCACTGCGCCGCGTGTGTCGCCGACCGCGAACACGCGCGAGCCGGCGGAGGGCGCGATGGTCGTCACCGGCGCGCCACCGGCCTCGAACTCGTGGCCCAGCCGCAAGCGCGCGCCGTCGGCCGTGCCCGCGTCGTCGGTCTTGGTGCGGAACCAACCGCGCACGCGTCCCAAGGAGTCACCGACGATCAGCGTGCGCTTGCCGGTCAGCGACGCGAGGCAGCTCACCTCCGCACCGGCTTCGCTCACGAGATCGATGCGCTCAACCGGCTGAACGAGATCGAGGTCGCGCGCGTCGAAGCGCAGGCAAGTGCCGTCGTGCCAAATCGCGAGCACGTTGTCGCCGGCGCCCAACAAACGCACGGCGAACGGAGCCACGCCGACGAGCGCGGATTCGTAGGCCACTTCGTGGGTCGTGACCTCGCGTGTCACCTCGTCGCTGAGCATGTCGACGGTTTCACGAAGGGCGATCAGCCGCAACTTCGCGTCCTTCGTCAGCACGCACAGCAGCGCGCCGTCGGGCCGTTCCGCGCGATCGATGCACAGCAGTTCCCCGCCCACGAAAATCGGCTCCAACAGCGCGAAATCGAGTGTTTGGACGCGCAGCTGGCCTTCGTTGGTGCGCTCGACGATGCCGCCGGGAACCGTGAGCATTGCGCCCGGCGTCAACGCGCGTTGGGCGTCGCTCGCGTTCTCGTCGCGCAGGTAGTGCGTCGCAAACGAGATCGTCGCCGGTCGCACCGTGCCGTCGGCGAAACCAAACAGCGCGCCCGACTCATCGGGCTCGCGCGCCGCGCAGGTCGGCAGGCCCGCGGCGCCTTCGGCAAACGGCGTGAAGGTCTCGAAGCGCTCGCCCGTGTCGAGCCGATACAACTCGAGCGTGCCGTTGGAGAGCAAGCTCCACGACAGGCGTCGCTGCTCGTCGATCGCACTGTCCCGTACGCGCACCTCGGGCTCCGTGACCGTCGCGCGCGCGGCACCCGCCTCGACCGTCGTCCCGCGAAACAGGGGCACGACCGTGGCGACGAGGAACACGCAGATCGCAATGACCGCGAGGATCGTCGCCAGCCCGCCGATCGAAATCAGCGTCTTGGCGATGCGTTCGGCCGTGCGCACACGCGCGCTCGTCGTGCGACGACGGCGTGAGCGCTTCGGTCGCGGAGCATTCTCGTTCGAAGGTTCGCTCAAGAGGCGGCTCTCTCACCGAGGGCAGCGCGAAGACCGGCTTCGAAGGCCGTTCTCCGCGCTGCGCGTAACTCTGCCCTGGGACACCTGGGCACTGCAACGCCTACGCCACAACGTCGGGCGTTACTTGGTCGCCTTGGCCTCGATCGCGATGCCCTCGAGTCCGATCGCGCGAAGCGAGTTGTCGACGACCTTGACGGTCAACGGGAAGTAGCCGTCCTTGACGACGACTTCCTGGCCCTTCTTGCTGAGCACGAAGCGCAGGAACTCGCGGCGCAACGGATCGAGCTGCGTGCCCGGCTTGAGGTTGACGTACACGTACAGGAAGCGCGCCATCGGATAGGTGTTGGCGTAGGCGTTCTCGACCTTGGGCTCGATGACCGCCGACTTCGCGTCCTTGGCGAGCGACACCGCGCGCACGTCGGCGGTCAGGTACCCGATGCCGCTGTAGCCGATGCCGTACTTGTCGCTGGCGACCGCCTGCACGACGGCCGAGCTGCCCGGTTGCTCCTTGACGCTGTCCTTGAAGTCACCCTTGGCGAGCGCGTGCTCCTTGAAGTAGCCGTAGGTCCCCGAGGCTGCATTGCGCCCGTAGAGGCTGATCGGCTTGTCGGCCCATTCGCCGGTCAGGCCCAAGTCGCCCCACTTGACGATGTCGGCGGTCAGGCCGCCGTTGCGCGTCTTGGAGAAGATCGCGTCGACCTGTTGCATCGTCATCGACGCGATCGGGTTGTCCTTGTTGACGTACACACCGAGCATGTCGATCGCGGTCGGGATCGCGGTGGGCTTGTAGCCGAAGGCCTTTTCGAAGTCGGCGATCTCCTTGTCCTTCATCGTGCGCGACATCGGGCCGAAGCTCGCGGTGCCGGCGATCAACGCAGGCGGCGCCGTCGAAGAACCCTTGCCTTCGATCTCGGGGACGACGTTGGGGTAGCTGGAGCGGAAGCCCTCGATCCACAGCGTCATCAGGTTGTTCATCGAATCCGAGCCGACGCTCTTGATCGTGCCCGACACGCCCTCGACGGGCTTGTAGTCGGGGATCTTGGGGTCGACCTGGACGGACTGCGCGAGGGCGCCGGTGCACAGGCACAGGGCCGCTGCGAGAGAACGGAGTTGCTGGAGTTGCATACGAGTCTCCTTGATGGAAGGGAGCTTGGGCCGCGACTGCGCGCGGCGCTGAACGGGTCGGTCGAGTTGGCCGGCAGGGTCGACTTCGAATGTGAAGACCGGTTCAAGACCGTTCCAAGCGACCGCCAAGCGCCGTCGGGCTGCGCAAATGCGGCCCGTTCACGCCGTTTTGGGACGCACCAGGCTAGGCCCACGGCGTCGGCGCCTTAGGATGTGCCGCTCTCGTTCCCTAGAACCCACGGTTACACCACCCCATGCGATCGCTCGTTGCGTTCGTCGTCGCGGCCTTGCTCAGCGCATCCGCGTCCGCCCAGATCCTGGCCGTCCACTTCAAGGACCAAAAGGCCGCCAACAAGCTCAAGGACCACCTGATCTTGTTCAAAGGCGAGTACGTGCTCGTCGGCGAACCCTACGAAAACATCAAGTTCGACGCAGAGAAGAACTCGATCGTGCGCGTGCCCAATCAGGAGCTGCGCTTCTTGGTCGCGGACCCCGACGACCCGAGCAAGATCCCCTACAAGTGGGAAGGCGAGAACCGGGTGATCACGGCCAAGCGCCAGATCATCGGCGTGCCCGAATCCGCCGCCGGCGACATCGACATGTTCATGCGTGACGACAACTTGTCGTCGCTCGCGCGCATGTACGCCGAGCGCAAGCAGCTCGTCGACGACGCGCTCGACGCGCGCGACGCCCAAGCCAAGGGCAGCCCGCGCTGGATGAACTCGCATCAGAAATTGCTGTCGCAGATGGAACGTCTGCGTTCGTGGCTCGATTCGACGATGTTCCCGCGGGCCGCGGACAAGCTCGACAAAGAGATCGTCAAACAGCGCAAGGTCGTCGCCGCCGATGCCATCGCGTCGCGCGGTGCCGCCGCCAAGGCTTCGATCAAGCCCGCCACGGTCTCGATGTCGCTGCTCGCCGCTTCGCAGAAGGTCAGCGGCGGCACGGACATCTTCAAGATGATGGAGTCGACGCACTGTCGCATCATCTACCGCGACTTCTTCAGCGACGAACGCATCGCCGCCTTGCTCGAATTCGCCGAAGACGCCGTCGACGGCTTCCGTGTCGACTTCGTCGACCCCTACCTCGACGAGTCCTTCGAGGACTACATCCCCGACCACATCTTCGCGGAGTGGTTCTTCGGCCCCGACGACGTGACGAAATTCGAGCGTTACTACGTCGACTACTACGGGCAAAGCTGGGGCGAGGACAAATCGATCTTCGAGAAGGTCCAGGGCGTCGGCTTCGTCAGTGCGTCCAGCCCCGAGTACGTCCACCACTGCCGCAGCGCGGACAACTCCGACCTCGAGGGTCAGGTGGCGCATAACCTGGGCCACGATCTGGCGAGCATCCACTTCGACCACAAGCGCGTGGGGATGAACCAGGACTGGCTGCAGGAAGCCGTCGGCTACTACATCGCGCTCGAGTGGTTCGGCCGCAACACGGTCTCCTGCTACGCGCCCGAGAACCCGGGCGTGTACGCCGGCAAGAAGAAGCAGGAAGGCGAGAAGACCAACCAACAGGGCCTGCGCGAGTGGTTCAACGCGCTCGCGCTCGAGAAGGGTCCGAAGGTCGACCGACTCGTGCTAATGAAGCTGTTCGACTTCGACGATCCCACGCTCGCCAAGAGCTGGAGCCTGTTCGACTTCATCGCCAAGAAGTGCGGCAAAGAGGGCCAACTGTGGCTCCGCGCGTGTTGCGATGCTTCGCGCACGAAAGCCACGTTCATCGCCGACTGGCGCAAGAAGTCCGAGGAGATCTGGAACGTCCAAGGCCGTGACGTCTTCGATGTGATGGAAGCGAAGTGGCGCGAATTCGCCACCAACGGTCAAGACACGGGTGACTCGAAGAAGAGGTGAGCCGCCGTGCGCCTCGCGCACCCGGACGCATCCGCAATGACGACGAACGCAAAGACCTTTCGTGCAATCGTGCAGCGCGGCCACAAGGGCTGTGCTGTCGAAGTGCCTTTCAATCCGCGTACGACTTGGGGCGTCGAAGCCAGCGTCTCCTCCGAAGGAGGCGTGCGTGGCGTTCCCGTGAAGTGCAAAGCGGCGCGCGCCAAGTTCGACAGTTGCATCGTCTACCGCTGGGGGAAGTACTTCCTCCTGCTCGACGACGAAAACCTCGACGCCGCGCGCGCGACCGAAGGCGAGGAGATCGCAATCACGGTCACGCCGGTTTCCGGCGCATCGACCGAGACCGAGAGCGAGACCAAGAGCTGAACCCGCCTTTCAGGCGTTGTTCAGCGCGCCGACGGCGAGCCCCACCTTGCGGCCGCTGACCCAGGCCCACAGGAAGTTGAATCCTCCGATGCGGCCGGTGACGTCGAGCACTTCGCCCGCGAAGTACAGCCCCGGCGCGAAGCGCGACTCGAGTGTCTTCGTCGAAACCTCGTCGAGCGCGACACCGCCGCCGGTGACTTCGGCCGTGCGGTAGCCCTCGTCGCCCGTCGCTTCGAGCGGACAGGCGCCGAGCTCGCGCACGACGCGCTTGCGTTCGTCACGCGAGAGCTCGGACAGCTTGCGCTCCGGTGCGACGCGCGCACGATCGAGCAAGACCGCGACGAGTCGCTTCGGCAGGTGCTCGCGCATCACGAGCTGCACCGTGCGCGTGCCGCCTGCGATCAGGAGTCGCTCCCAAGCCTCCGCGTCGCGGTCGAGCCACGCTGCGACCAGGGTCGTCCCCGCTGCGTTGGGACCGCTCAAGAAGCGCGATTGATCGAGCACCACGGGTCCGCTGAAGCCCTTGTGCGTGAACAAGAAATCGCCCGCGCGAGCACCGAGCAGCTTGTCGCCGCGCAGGGCGCTCAAGCGCGCGACCAAGGCGATGCCCGCGAGTTCGTTCCAGCGCTTGTCCGCCGCTATCAGCGGTACCAGCGCCGGATAGCGCGGCAATACGTGATGGCCGAGCAACTCGGCGGCGGCGTAGCCCCAGCCGTCGCTTCCGCTCTTGGGTAACGAGAGCCCGCCCGTCGCAATCGCAACGTGCTGAGCGCGCAACGACGCACCTCCCTCGAGCACGATTTCGAAGCGCGCCCCGTCGGTGCTCCCCTCGATGCGCCGCAGTTGCGCGACGCGTTGTCCGGCGCCGAGCACCGCGCCCGATCGCTCCACCTCTGCCAGCAAGGCATCGACGACCTCGCGCGCGTCATCGCCGGCGGGAAAGACCTTGCCGTTCGGTTCGACCTTGAGAGCGATGCCGAGGTCACGCTCGAAGAAGGCGCGCACCTCGGCGAGCGGCCAGGACGCCAACAGGTTCTTGAGCGAGTTGCGCGAGCCTTCGGTGTGGAAGTCGTCGAGCGTCGCCACCGAAGGCAGCACATTGCAGCGCCCGCCGCCGCTGACGCGGATCTTGGCTCCCGGCTGTTCGCGCGTCTCGAGCAGCAACGTCGCGACGCCGCGCCGCGCCGCTGTCAGCGCGGCAACCATCCCGGCAGCACCTGCGCCGATCACGACGAAGTCCCATGTGCCGTGCGCCGTCGCCAGCGGTGTGCTCATTGTTGCGCGCGGCGCCGCGCTCTCTTGGCCACGATCCGCGCGGTCGCGAAGGTGCCTTCGCGAGCGCTGTGCGCAACGTCCGACGGAGCATCCTGCTCCGTCACTCGCTGTCGTCCCCGCCGCGCCGCCAGCGTTTGTCGTGCCGGTTGTAATCGTCGGCGAGTCGCGGGCGGCGCTCACGCTCGGGCGGGCGATCGCGACGCGGCGGCGCACCTTCTCCGAAGCGATCCGGCGCGCGCTCCAGGCCCGGACCTCGCGCTGCTCCAGCTCCGTTTTGGCCTCCGGAGCCGGCGTCGCCACGCGGCGCGCCGCCGCCCGAGCGCGGTCCTCCGAAGGCGCCGCCCGGCTGCGAGCCCGGCCGCGAACCAGCGGATCCGCCGGGGCCGCCGGGCACACGATCGCGCGCCTCGGTGACGGTCAAGCCGCGACCGCCGATCGGCTTGCCGTGCAAGCTGAGGATCGCCGTCTGGAGTTGCTCGCCCGTCTCCATCTCCACGAAGGCGAAGCCGCGCGAGCGCCCGGTTTCGCGATCCATGATGATCTCGGCCGACTTCACGGTGCCGAATTCCTTGAACAGATTCTCCAGGTCCGCTTTGACGAAGGAGAAGGGGAGATTGCCGACGTACGCCCGGTAGGCCATTGCGACTGAACCTCTGAACTGCGAAGCGTTGCTCAACGTCGAGCGAACGTGCGACACGCCGGCATCCGGCCGGAGTTCGTTGCGATCGGGCGCTCGACGTCGATACGCGCCGCGCGACGCGAGGCGCGCGCGACGTGTGCGGAGTGCGGCGCTGCGACGACGGCTCGGCTGGAGCGCGCGGCGGCGACGCGGAACGAACTCGTGGATGCGACACGCGACATGGTCAGGAGAATGCGAGGAGGAGAGGGCGGGCTGCGAGGACGCTGGAAGGTCGAAAACGGTGGCGTGCTTGGCCCTGGTACGAATTCCTCGGTGGCGCGGATCCGAACGAGACGGCAAGAGCCTAGCCCGCCCCGTTCGAAACGGTCAAGGGCCGCGCATCCCGGTGAAGGCGCTGCGAAATGCCGCTCGGCGGCGCGCCTGCGCGCGCGTGGCTCGCGCTGTTCAAGGACCGCGCTGCGAGGGCCCGACGGAGTCGTATCCGCGCTGCGCAGGCGGATGCTCAGCGCGACCTCGTCGCGTGTGCGGCAAAGCACTCGCAAGGTGCGTCGCGTCGGCGGTCGCAGCGTGCATTCATGGTGACGACGTGCGTGGGCGTACGGCGACAGGTCGTTACAACAAGCGCTCCATGCACAGCGAACGAGCGACGACGTCCGAAGATCACCGTCTGCAACAGGACGCGAATCGCGAATCGAACTGGAAGCGCTGGGGGCCCTACCAGTCCGAGCGCCAGTGGGGCACCGTGCGCGAGCACTACTCGGCCGACGACAACTATCTAAAAAGTGTGGGTGAAAAGGCCC
>CAYHRR010000060.1:0-7736 GCA_964358875.1 uncultured Planctomycetaceae bacterium
AGGTTTCGCCGACGCGGTTGCGTTGCAGCGCGCGTGGTACGAGGGCGATCCGGAACACATGCTCGCGGACGCCGAGCTCTCGCCCGCGCACCAACTGGAGCTGTGGCGCTTGATCGCCGGCTTTTCGGAGTGGCAATTGCGCGGTGTCGACGACGGGCGTTTCGTCCTGCAGCGCGAACACGCGCGCGCCGCGCCGTTGCTCGCGCAAGCGCTCGTCGATCGTGATCGCTACGTGCGCATGCACTCTGCGCAGGCGCTCGAACGCATGGGCAAGCGCGCGCAAGCTGCGGGACCGCAGTTGCTCGCGGCTCTCGACGATCGCGAGATCGCGCCGCAAGCTGCGCGCTCGCTCGGCGCGCTCGGCTACCGAGCAGCCGAGGCCGCGTTGATCGCGCGACTCGCGCCGTCGCAGCCGCTCGAACTGCGTGTCGCCGCTGCGCGGGCGCTCGGCCGGCTCGGGCTGCCGACTTCGAGCGCGTCCTTGGAACCGTACTGTCGCGAACTCGAGCCGCTCGACCTGCGCGCGGCGGTGGCGTGCGCGCTCGTGGAATGCGCGCCTGCGACGGCATCGCGTGCGGCGATCGAACGTGTGCTCCAGCACCTGACGTCGCAGGAGGTCGAGTCGGCCGAACTCGAAGGCGCGCTCGAGATGTGGTTGGCCGCGTCATCCGAGGCCGGGGACGAACTCGCGCGCGCGACCTTCGATGAGTGGCGCCGCACGCGGCCCGAAGATCCGCGCGAACGCGTCGCGCAACGCACGCAGCTGCTGCGCTCGCGCCTTGACGCGCTCTTCGCAAAGTGACGTCGAGCAATCGTCGCTCCGGGAGACCGTGCGCCCATGACGGCGCACAAGGTGAACAAGAGCGAGCCTTGCGATGCCGCTCGGCGCCGACTCAAATCCCGGCGCACGGTTCCAACGCAGCGGAGTCGGCGTCGTCGCTCGCGACGGGGCGTGCGCTGAGAAGCGCGCTAGCGCGAGTGGCGGCCTTGCGGAGACCCAAGTGAAAACGGAACACGCACACTTGGCGCTGCGCGACCTAGCGAGCATGGTCGGCCGCGAAGAGGCGTTGTGCGTCGTGCACAGCGCCGTGCTGCGCGCGGCGCAGTCGATTCGGCCGGTGGTCGAGTCGGGCGCGATGCTCGCCGCGTGTTCCGACGAGTTCAACGGCGAGATCCGTTCCGCGTTCGAGCGCGACGTGGCGCGCATGCTGACGGCGCCCAACGTGCCCGGATCGCGGCGCGTGTTCTCGGTGTCGAACCTCGGCGGGCGCATCGAACCGGGCGCGCTTGCACTCGCGAACCTGCACTTCACGGCGCTGTCGGTGACGGCGGGCGAGAAGTTGCTGCTCGTCGAAATCGCGAGTCACGTCGGACGGCGCGACACGGCGCAAGGCGGCGCGTGGGGCGAACTCGATCGCTTCGGGACGCCGTCGCCGTGTTGCGGCGCGCTGCAGCTTCTGCTCGACATTCCCGCCGGTTCCGAGGCCGTGCGTTTTCCGTGGTACGACCAACTGACGGCTTTCTTCGGCGCCGAGAGGCTCGGTGCGCTGCGCGCCGACACGAGTCGCTTCCGCATGCTGCGCGCTGCGATCGTGCACGCCGTGTTGCAGGCGGAGTCGGCGATCGTCGATCTGTTGCGCGAGCCGCCGAGCACGCCGACGCATGTGCTCCTGATTCCGCTCGTCGTCGTCAACCGACGCGGCACCGACAACGCGATTCCCGTCGGCTTGCATCACCTGCGCTTCGAACGCGGTGCGGCGCAGATCGTCTTCGGCGTGAGCCTGCGCTCGACGCCGGCGTCGCTTGCGATCGACACCACGCAAGCCAATCTGCGCGTGAGTTCGCCGCACGACGAGCCGACGAGCGTCACCGTGGTGCGGCCTCAACGTGCAGCGAGCGTCGTGGCGCCCAACGTGCTGTGGCAAGCCGACGCGCAGCCGGTGCGCGTGCACATCGACAACGGGCGGCGACAACTGCGAGCACTGCACGCGCATCCTTCAGCTCTGCGCATCTACGCGCGGCCCTTGTTGCGCGCCTTGTTGCAAGGGCTGTCGATCGCGGCGCCGGAAGTCGCACTCGCGGCGTTCGCGCTCGAGCACGGGCGCGAGTTCTTCCACGCGGCGCACGTGAAGCACTTGCTCGAGCACGGCCCGTCGACGGAACAAGCGCGCAAACTGCTGCACGACCTCGAGCCCACGTTGCAACAACTCAGCCATCGCGAGGCGCGCGAGGTGCTCGAGACGCTGCTCGCCGAAGACCATCCGTTGTTCGGCAGGCGCTGACGGCGCAACGCGCGGTCGCTCGATCGACGCGAAGCTCGGTTCGCAGCGACGTCGCTCGGCGCGAGCTCGAGTTCCTTGCGCCGACGCCGTCGGCCGCCGGAATCGACGCGCGTTAGACTCGCGGCCGCTCGTGGTCGCCTCCAAACGAAACGTCATCCTCGCAAGCGTCGCTTTGGTTGCGCTCGCCGTCGTCATCGCGCTGCTGCAGTTCGACGCGGTGCGCATTCCGGCGGCGGAAACGCGACATGACGCACCGACGCTCGAAAGCGATGCCGCCATAGCGCCTGTCGAGTCCATAGCGGACGAAGCGCGCAGTTCCATTGCCGACGAGTCCGAGCGCACAGCCATCGAGGTCGCCGCGCCTGTCGATCGCCTCGCCGCGCAGCGCGCAGCGACGTTGAGTGTGCGCGGCCTCGTGGTCGACGAAGCGTCCGCTCCGGTGCTGTATTTCGGAGTACGCGCAGTACGCGTCGACCGAGCGAACGGCGATGTCGAGCTGCGCTATGAGTCGCAGGAACCAGGTGCTCCTTCGGACCTCGGACCGTCGCCGGAAACGGAGCGCGAATGGCCGCTTCAGTTCCATGCCTTGGGCGAATTCGAATTGGACGAACTGCCCCTGGGAAGCTGGAAGATCGAGCCCTTCGCCGAAGGAATGAGCGCTGCGTGGAGTCAAACCGCGAGCGAGTCGAAGACCAAGCGCATCGTGTTCGTCATGAACCGCCAAGCGTTCGTGCGCGGCGTCGTGCTCGATTCCGAGTCGCGTCCGGTGCCTGACGCCGAGATCACGGTCGACGGGCGCGTCGCGCCGCAGCGGAGCGCTCACGACGGCGGCTTTCAACTCGCCGTCGACGCAGGCTTGCGCACGTTGACCGCGCGTGCCGCCGGGTTCCTACCGAGCGCGCCGCTCGAGCTGCCCGTGCGCAAACGCGACGACGATCCGTCCGTCACATTTGTGCTGCAACGCGGCGCATCCGTGCGAGGCGTCGTGCTCGACGCTGCGGGTCTTCCTGTGTTCCGCTGCGAAATTGCGCCGGCCGACGATTCCGCTTTCGGCTGCACGACCGATGAGCACGGTCGCTTCGAGCTGGCGGGACTGCCGTCCGGTTCCATCGCACTGAGCGTGACGGTCCACAGCAGCGAGAACGCTCTACCCGAAACCTGGATCGGTTGCGCGCAAGCCGAGACGACGACAGATGCCGCTGGGATCACGATCCGGCTCGCGTTTGCGCGCACGGTGCGTGTGTTCGGCCGCATCGAAAGGAGCGACGCCTCGGGAGCGCCGCGTGTGCACGTCACCGGACTGGCGCGAACGTACGATCTCGAGGCGCAACGCACAGGATTTCGAACGATCCGGCGCGACGGGCTGTGGGTGGCGGGGACCCGCGTGTTGCCGGTCGATGGTCGCTTCATGCCGTTGCGATCGACGGAAGTGTTCGTCGACGAGGCCGGTCGGTTCACCGTCGACGTGCCCGGCCGGGGCAGCTATCGCTTCGAACGCGCCGAGGCATTCGGGCGCGCGAACGTGTCGACGGTCGTCGAGGTGCCCGACCAAGCGACGTTCGAAGTCAACTTGAAGTTGTGAGTCGAACGACAGCGCGCGTGAAAACCGAGCGCGAGTCAGAACACCAAGTAGACGAACGGCGCGACGGCAGGCGCGGCTTGGAGGAAGACCAGGAACACGGTCAGGCCGAGCAAGACACACAACACCGGCACGAGGAACCAATACGGGCCGTTCCATACGGCGACGACCAATTCCATCGCCGTGGCGCAGCGCGTGCGGATCCCGGTGAGTAGGGCTTTGACTCGAACCATAGCTGCGTTCGCGCGGCGTGCGTTCGAATCCTAGCGCATGCCGGTCGCGCTAAGCTCGCGCGCGTGTCGCCTCAGCTTTCGACGTGCGACGGCTTCTGTCCGCGCTGCATGGCGCCGCTCGACGACACCGTGCGCGTCTGCGCGCGGTGCTCGCTTGCGTTCGAGCGCGTCGGCGGGATCCTCGACACACTCGGAGCGACGCCGCGCACGCCCGAAGCCGCGGCGGTCGAGGCCTTTTACGACGTGCGTCCCTTTCCCGGGTACGACGCCGGCGACGACGGTCCGACTGTGATCGATCGTTCGCGCCGTTCTCCGTTCCTCGTCGCGCTCGACGCCGCCATCGCGTCCGACGCGACCGTCGTCGATTGCGGCTGCGGCACCGGCCAGTTGGCGGCGTTCCTAGCACTCGGCGGCACGAGGCGGCGCGTGATCGGCATCGACATGTGTCTGGCGTCGCTGCGGTGCGCCGACCAGTTTCGCCGCCGTGCACGCATCGTCAATCTGCAGCTCATGCGCGCCGACCTGCTCGATTTGCCGCTCGAAGAGCGCTCCTACGGCGTCGTGCTTTCACGCGGCGTCGTGCACCACACGAGCGCACCCGAGCGTGCTATCGAGAGCGTTGCGCGGCTCGTCGCTCCCGGCGGAACTTTGCTGCTCGGCTTCTACGAGACTGCGGCGCGCCTTGCGCATCGCGCGCGGCGTGTGCTCGGGAAAGCGCTCGGACGTCCGTTGCATGTGCTCGATCCGGTGTTGCGTCGGCGCGACCTCGGCGAAGAAAAAAAGCGCACGTGGATCGCCGATCAGTACCAGCATCCGTTGGAACACTGCTTGCCCTTGCCGCACGTCGTCGCGGTACTCGAGCGCCTCGGTTTTCGCTGGGTGCGAACGGTTCCACCGGCTTGCGACCGCGGCGACCTGTTTCACGCGCTCCCCAAGCCGTCGGCGTCCGCGCTGCGCGCATTGCGCACGAGTTGGTTGCTGCGCGGCGCGAACGATCAGGACGCCGGCCTTGTGTTCATCGTCGCGCGACGCGCGCTCGAGCATCAGCCGGACGAACGCTCGTAGAGGCGCGTCTCGACGAACAGCAAGTCGAGCGCGCTGCGCCGGAACGCGTCGAGCGCGTCGGCCTCGCTGCGCACGAGCGGTTGGCCGCGCAAGTGGAAGTCGCTGAGCGCCATCAGAGGCGCACCGCTGCGCACACCGACGGCGAGCAGCAAGGCGTGCAATTCCGGGTCGTGCGCGGCGTCGACGAGTTGCACCCACGCCGTGCCGTCGGGAGCCACCAGCGACGGCGCCGCGGAGCGAGCGGTGGCGCGAGCGCGAACGTCCATGTGGGCGAATCGCAGTGCGTGTTCACAACCGTCGGGCAGCTCGAAGTACACGTGCGCACGCTCAGCCAAAACGGCGATGCGACAGGCAGCGAAGGTCTCGGCCTGTTGCACGGCGCCGAGCAGGCGGTCGCGCGCGTCGGCGCCACGCGCGTCCGCGAGGATGACGCGCGCTCCGAAGCTGCGTGATCCGAATTCGAGGTCGCCCTGCACCCATGCGAGCAGCGCGCCCGTCGCGAGCCCGTCGCACGCGCGCGCACGAACAGCACTCGCAGAGCCGAGCTCGCGCGCCGCGCCCGGGACAAGTGCGTCGAGGCGCTCGCCGATGCGCGCTTCACCGTTGCCGCGCACACGCACTTCGCCGGCGGCGAGCGCGTAGTCGAGCGCAGCGCCGAGTGCGGCGCCCGCATCGCCCGGCGCCGGCGCAACGTGCACGTGCGCGAACGGGCCTTCGGCTGCAAGCCGCGCGACGAGTCCGCGATTGCGCGCTACTTCGCCGGCGAGGCACACGACGTCCGAAGCGCACACTTGCTTCAACCGACGCGCGAGCGCAAGCGCGCGCAGTTCGAGCACGCGCTGCACGCTGGCAGCGATGTCCGCGTCGCGCGAGTCACCGTCGCGCAGGCGCAGTGCGCTGCTCGGTAGGCGTGCAGGCCCGAGGCGCCGTTCCAACTCGGCGTCGAACAAGCGTTCGTCGTCGAAGCTGAATCGAAAGCACGCGGCATCGACGGCGAAACAGCCGTCTTCGCCCTCGGGCAGGGTTGCAGCGACTTGATCGAGAAAGCGCGCCGTTCCGTAGTGCGCCAGCGCTTCGACACGCATCTCATCGACGCCCGCTTCGAAACCGAGGTACTGCGTGAAGGCCGAGAGCCACAGGCCCAACGAGTGCGGCATGTGCAGTTCGTGCAGCGACTCGAGTGCGTCGCCCGCACCGTGGGCAAGGAGCGTCGTCGCCCACTCGCCGACGTCGTCGATGCACAAGAGCGCGGCGTCGTCGAAAGGCGACGTGAAGTACGCCGCGGCCGCGTGAGCGCGCTGGTGCTCGACGAACTCGACCTTCTGCGGCGCGATGCCGAGTCCTTCGGAGATTCGCGACTTCAGCCAAAGGCGCTCGCCGAGCCAGTGCGACATGCTCGTCGCAAAGTTCGTGGCGGACTTGGGAAACGCTTGCAGTTGCAGCGCCAGTGTGCGCTCGAAGGTGAGCAGAGGTTTCTCGGCCATCACCACGGCGTCGAGCTGCTCAGCGCTGATGCCGGCGCGCTCGAGACAGGCACGCACAGAGCGTCGCGGCAAGCCGCCGGTGACGCGTCGCCGCACCAGTCGATCCTCTTGCGCCACGGCGACGAGCACGCCGTCGATCACGAGCGCCGCACCGCTGTCGCGACCGCCCGCGTTCAGTCCGAGTACGCGCACGTCAGTACTGACCGTTGCGCGCGGTAGGAGTCGGTGTGGCGCGGGGCCGCTTCCAGCCGACGACGCTCATGCGCCTGTGCGACGCCACGCCGAACGGCGCCGCCAGCGTGAAGTACACGACGCACAACACCACGTAAGCGAGCTCGGCAGCGCAGCGTGAACCGAGTCGCTTCCATGCGGCGAACAGGCGACGTTCTTGCGCGGCCGTGCACGCGGCGTCGACCTCGGACGCGCGGCCGGCGCTGCGCCACTTGTCCAAGCACGTGCCGGTGTAAGCGACGTGGTATTTCTCGTCCTTCAGGATTTCGCTGAACACCGCGCGCGTCTTTGCGTCGTGCGCGTTCATGTCGCGGCAAGTCACGAACAGCGCGGCGGCCTTCTTCTCGGCGACGTGCAGCATCGCGACGTACGCGAGCTCTCCGAGCTCGTCGATCAAGCCCGCCTTGCCCAGGCCGTGGGCCTCGAACTCGAGCCCCAGGCGCGTGTCCGCGACGACTGCGTCGCCGTGCTTCGCTTCACCCGCATACACGGCAAGCCCATGTTCCTCGGCGAATTCCGCCGCGCGGCGCAGGAACAGACTCGCGTGCCGCGCTTCGTCGCGCGCGTGGCGTTCGAGATGCGCGCGCAATTCAGGATCGCCGACGCGCTGCGCAGCGCGCGCGAGGTCGATTCCGCCGTCGTGCTCGGTCGCGGCAAACGAAAGCAGCGTTCGGTGGGTCCGTCTAGGGTCGCGCCAAACCGGCGCGTGTCGCGCGCGCACCAGGAGCGAGGCGGATTGCACGCGACGGATCGTAGCAGCGCTCGCGAAGTCGCTCCGAACGGCAGGCCGTGGCGCGTCGCGCGCGCACAAGGCGAACGCCGACTATTGCATCAGCGGTACGCCGTACTTCTTGCTGGATGG
>CAYHRR010000060.1:7746-13062 GCA_964358875.1 uncultured Planctomycetaceae bacterium
GCCGACTATTGAGCGCCGCGTCAGCGCTCGAGCCAGCCGGTTTCGCGCAGGAAACGCGCTGTTTCTCGCGCCGCCACGGCGTGACCCTCGGCTGTGATGTGGTAGTCCAAGGGGTGGATGCGCAAGCGGTCGGCGCCGTGTGCGAGGAGCGCCGGGCCGAGATCGAGCACGGTCAACCCGTGTTTCGCAGCGATACTCACCACATCGGCGTCGAGGTCGGCGGAGAGCAAGCGCCCATCGACTTCGTAGGTCAGCGGAAAGACAACGACGGCGACGTGGACGTTGCCGCTGTGCGCCAGCGCGGCGAGGCGCGCGAACGACGCCTCGACGCGTGCGCGCGATGGAGTTCCGTGCTGCAAGGGGCTCGCGTACGTGTTCGCGAATGTGTGCGCGTTCACCGTCGCTTGCGAGCGCTCGGCGAGCAGGTCGACGCAACGTGAGTGCTCGCGTAGAAAACGAAACCAAGCAGCGCGCCCGAGATGAAGGTGACTCCACAGCCAGCCGCGCTCGATGTGCGGCACCAATTGTTCGCCCTCGAATTCGTCGTCGTTCAGGAACCACTGCACCAGCACGACATCGGGGTCGGCGCCGGCTGCGAGCACGTTCGCGAGGCGGACCTTCTGTTCGATGTCGTAGCCGCTGACACCGCAGTTGAGCGCTTCGACGTGGCCGTCGACAAATTCGCGCTCCAACTGTCGTGGCCAAGTGTCCCCCTCGTCGACGCCGTGACCGAACACGAGCGAATCGCCGACGCACGCGATGCGCACGACGCCCGCCGCAGTGCGCGGTGTGAACTCGACTCCGCGCCAGCCCTGCGCGTTGACCGTGTGCGTCACCGTGCGCGCCACCGCACCATCGGCGTCGAAAAACGTCACCGTTTCGACTGCACCCGGGCGACTGCAAAAATGCAGTTCGGCGTCGTCGCTCGGCGTCAACAGCTCGCCGCTCGTGACCGGCAGTCTTGGTCGCCGCTCGACGATCACACGCGCGCCCACCTCCGCGAGCGCGAGCCCGACGACGCACATAGAGGCCATGACCGTCATGCGAGCGCGCGACAAGCGAACGAGTTTCATCGCAGGGGCGAACAACGGCAGTCGGGAAGGACGGCTCAGCGATCGCTTCGCTCAAGCTAACGGGAGAGCCTCGCCGGCTTGTGACTGCAGACGCGAAAACAGCGCCTCCATTGCGGAGCGTCGGCGAACGGGTTTCTCCGTGCTCCAACGGTGCGCCGGCAGTGTGACGCTGCGAGCTGCGTGTCGGCGACGCGCGCTTCCGCGCCGAGGTCAAGGCGGCGCCATCGGGAAGCTCGCCCCGCAGCGTCTTTGCGTGCTGCTGCAGGAAACAGCCGCGTCGACGACTCGACTCGGGCCGAGCAGCGTGCGCGCTGAGCGTGCAATTGGCGCCGCCCCGGTGTGCGGCGACCTGTTCGCAGCGGTCTTCGCGCAAGAAGTGAACGCCTGGCCGCACCGCGCGTTGAGCGGGGGACTTCCCCGGCCCGCCATCCGTCCACGCGCACTTCACGTCCCTAAATGCTGACCACTCTCCTGTCCCTGTCCCTGGCCCTTCGCCAGGACTCCCAACAGACCATCGTCACTGCCCCGCGCGCCGCGGAGGTTGCCACCACGACGGCGGCTTCGACGCAGACCATCACGGCCGAGGAGTTGGAGCGCACGGGCGAACATTCGTTGCCGCGCGCCTTGGCGCGAACCAGCGGGCTCTTCGTGCAAGAGACCAACATGGGCGGCGGCGCACCGATTCTGCGCGGCATGATCGGCAACCAGATCCTGATCGTCGTCGACGGTGTGCGCTTGAACGACGCGACCACGCGCAGCGGACCGAACCAGTCGCTCAACGGCATCGACACGGCGACCGTCGAACGCGTCGAGGTCATCCGCGGGCCGGTGTCGGTGCTCTACGGCTCGGACGCACTCGGCGGCGTGATTTTGATCTGGACCAAGACGCGCGCGCCGTTGAGTCGCGATGCCGTCAGTGACGACGCGCGCCGCTTGCGCGCGCAGCTCGACGGCGAATACGTCAGCGTCAACGACGGTTGGCGCGGCTCGCTCGGCACGTCGATGGCTTGGGAGAACGACGGCGTGCTCGCCATCGGATCGCTGCAAGAGTGGGGCGACGTCGAAGCGGCGAGCGGCACGGTCGACAACACGGGCTACAACGGTCAGGCCTGGTTCGGTTCGTGGGAGCACGCGCTCGGTGCGAAACGCGGGCTGCGTTTCAGCGCCAGTCGCACGCGCGACTTCGACGTGCCGCGCACCGATCGCATGAACGCAGGCTTCGGTCAAACCAATCCGTCCGACGACGAGCACTTCTTCACGCTGCAAGATCGCGAGCGCTACCAGCTCACCTACACCGACACCGAAGCGGGCTTCACCGACGGCATGCAAGTGCGCGCCTCGCTGCGGCGCTACGACGAGAAACGCCGCATTCGCGCGCGCAATTCGACGACGCGGCGACTCGAGCAGGACGTCACCGACACGCTCGGGCTCGGCGCCGACTGGACCAAGGCGCTGGGCGACACGCATCTGCTGACATGGGGTTTCGACGCCGACTACGACGAGGTCGACTCGACGCGCGACAACGTCAACATCAACACCGGCGTCGTCACGGCGGCGGGCGGCACGTTCCAGCCCGATTCGAAGTACCTGTCGAGCGGACTGTTCGTGCGCGACGAGATCTCGGCCTTCGAGGCCTTCGATCTCACCGCCGGTTTGCGCTACGCCTTCGTCGACTACTCGTTCAAGGACTTCACCACCGGCGTGAAGGACGAGGGCGACGCAAGCGCGCTCACGGGCAGCTTGCAAGTCGCGCGCAACGTCGCCGAAGGCGCGCGCGTCACGGGCACGATCGCGCAAGCGTTCCGCGCGCCGAACCTCGCCGAATTGGCGAAGAGCGGGACGTTCGCGGGCGGCACCGAGCTCGCCAATCCCGACCTCGATCCGGAGACGGCGCTGTACGAAGAAATCGCGCTCGACCTCGTGCGTCCGACGTGGAACGCGGCCTTCGGCGTGTACCACAACGCGATCGACAACGCGGCCGCGCGGCGCTTGATCAGCGACCCGACGCCCGGCGTTCCCGGCGACGAGGTGTACCAACGCGCGAACGGCGGCGAGCTCGAGTACTACGGCATCGAAGCGAGCTGCAAGCGCAAGCTCGGCGGCGTCGATTCGCCCTACGCCGTCGAGGTCTACGCCGAATACACCTACGGCCGGCAGTTCGACGACTTCGTCGATCCGAACAACGGCGGCCAACCCTTCGACGACAAGCCGGCCTCGAAGGTCCCGCCGCTGCACGGGCGCGTCTCGGCGCTGTACGAACCCGCGCAGAGCGTCGCGTTCGTCGACTGGATCGACCTGTCGGTTTGGTTCGCGGCAAAGCAGGACGAGCTCTCACCGACGGACCTCACCGACACGCGCATCGATCCCAACGGCACCGACGCGTGGATGCGCATGGACCTCGATCTCGGAGGACCGCTCGGCGAGCGCGGCTCGGGCGCGACGTGGAACGCCGGCCTGCACAACTTGTTCGACGAGGAATACCGCGTGCACGGTTCGGGCCTCGATGCACCGGGCTTCGGAGTCGTGCTCGGTGTGCACTTGTCGATCTAGTCGTGCAGGCCTCGACGCGAGTCGTCGAACGCACCTCGAGCGGCGCGCTACGAACTTCGACGATCCGAAGCGACGGCACGCACGCTGAAACGCTGCGCGCCGCGCCGACAGAAGAACATTCCGTGTTCCGCGCCTCGGATGCTCCAGCCGAGGTGTTGCTTTCGCGTCGTGGTGGATTAGCTGCGAACGGTGCGCGCTCCGGGCTCGACGCAAGGCTGAGCGACGGCGGGCTACGATGAGCGCGCAGCATTGCATGAGCAACGAAGCGAACATCCAGCGCGAGGCCGCGTCGACCACTGCGGTGCCGGATCACGCGCACGCGCGCCACGGCGTCGCTGCGCCGCAGGTTCGCGCGCGTGCGTGGAGCTTTCTCGCCTCGGTCGTCGTGCACTGCGCCGTGTTCGCGGCCTTCGCATGGATGACCGTCGAGAGCGGCGTGCTCGCGCCGGATGAAATCGACACGCCGATCTCGATCTCCATTCCGTTGACGGCGCCCGAGCCGACGAATGTGTTCGACGCGCCCGCGCTCGAACCGAATTTCGCGCCGGACTTCGGGGAAAGCGCGCTGCCGACCTTCGACCTCACCGAAGTGCCGACCGACTTCATCGTGGCCGTCGATCCGGCGCCGCTCGGCGAACTCGTCGTCGACGCGGAGATCGCGCCCACCGCGGAACTCCCGTTTTCGAGCGAGCGCTTCGTCGGCGTGGCTTGGAGTCAAGGCAACGTCGGCGTCGGTTCAGGCGGCGCCATGCACGGCGCACCGCATTCGGGCAGCGGGCCAGGACCTGCGCTCGGACCCGTCGGAAGCGGCGCGCCGGCCGGCGGCTCGCCGAGCGGAGTTCCCGGCGGAACGGGCCAGGGTGCCGCGAGTGCTCCCGTGCATGTGCCGGTCGAGAGCGCGCCGCGTGCGCTCGTCGAAGTGCCGATCGAATACCCGAAGGTCTCGCGTCGGCTCCTCGAAGAGGGCACGGTCGAGGTGCGCATCTTCGTTGCGAGCGACGGGTCGGTGACGAGCACCGAACTCGTAAAGAGCAGCGGTCACGCGCGCCTCGACGAAGCTGCGCTCGCGGGCGTCAAGACGTGGCGCTTCATGCCCGCCAAGCGCGACGGCGTCCCGTTCGACAGCTCGACCGTGCATCGCATCACGTTTCGACTCGAACAAGCGCCCTGACTCCGTGCACTGCGTGCGCACCGACGCGCGGCCCGAGGGGAAACTCCACTGCGGTCGAGCGTCGATCCCGCGCCGCGCTCGCCGCGTGATGCTGCTCGTCGCGCCGTACCACGCTTCGTCGCGCGGTGAAGTTGCTGCGGCGGACGGCTAGGCGCGAGCGCCTCGGCGAGACGCGCTGCTGATTTCGAGGTGAGCGCCGTGCGTGACCCGCACGGTCGCGCGCGGCGGAATGAGCGTTGTGGCGCTGAATTCCTCGACGATCGCGGGTCCTGTGAAGTGCATGCCCGGAGCGAGTGCCGCGCGGTCGATGAGGTGCGCGCGAGCGCGTTGGGCGCGCCCCGCCTGGTCGGTGAAGTAGCACGCGCGCTCGCCGCGCCGCGCCTGGGTCGGCAGTGCGCGCGCGCGAATGCGGCCCGCAGGCGCGAGCGCGCGGCGCACCAGCGCGCGCACGCGCAGGGCGACGAGTTCGACCGCGCGATCGTCGAGCGCGTAACCGTAGAGCTCGCGATGGCGCGCGTGGAA
>CAYHRR010000061.1:0-3790 GCA_964358875.1 uncultured Planctomycetaceae bacterium
ACGTTGGCGTCGGTGTTGAAGCCGATCATCTCCATGCCGCGCTCTTGGTAGCCGGCGGCGAGCCCTTGCACCTTCTCGGGATTCGTGCCGACCCAGTCGATGATCCCGCGCGTGGGCGCGTCGACGTTGCGTGGCCCGACGATGGCGTTGACGCCCATCTTCTTGGCGAGCGCCGCGTACAGGTAGCCGCCGAATTCGCCGTGGTCGATGAACACGTCGAGGCCGAACTCACCCTTGATCATCAGGATCGTCATCATCACGACCTGCGCGACCTGCGTGTGCACCGACACCTGCGTGTGCAGCGAGAACAGGTCGCGGAAAACTTCGAGCCGCACGTTGGGAGTGGGCTTCGGTCCCTTGCCGGCCTCGAAGTCCGACCACTCCTTCGCGTAGGCGCGGCCTTCTTGGAACATGTGGCGGATGTGGTAGTTCTCCCACGTCTTGCCGACGCCGATCACCCAGCGTTCAGGGTTGCCCCACTGCGCGACCTTCAGCGAACCCGGATCGCGCACGATGCACTGCTCGTACTCCTCGATGCCGGTCTTCATCAGCACGCCCTGACCGCCGGAGTTCGAACCGGAGCCGGGGATGTACAGCACCGTGGTCACGCCGCCGGCGACCGCACGCTTCAAGTTCGTGTTCGCGGGCAACACCGTCGAGCGCACCTTCAACTCGGGATTGGTGACGTACACGCCGTCGTTGATGTCGAACATCGAGCCGCCGACGTGGCTGTGCAGATCGATCATGCCCGGCATGACCCACAGCGGTCCGAGGTCCTTGACCACGTAGTCGGGCGGAATCGCCGTCGACGAGGCCGGCGCGACCGCTTCGATCACGCCGTCTTTGATCAGAAGCACCGCGTTGTCGACGACCTGCTCGCCGTCGAGCTTCGCGATCAAGGCCTTTTTGGCGAGCAGCGCGAGGCCCGGTCCACCGCGCGCGCCGGCTTCGATCGGCTTTTGAACGGCCGGCGCCGTTTGCGCGATGGCGGCACTCGCCAAGGCGAGCGCTGCGCAGGCGCGGACGATGGTCGAACGCACGGGGCTCGCAGGCACGAATCGAGCGCGCATCAGCGCACCTCCTCGCCGCTGACGAACGCTCGCAACACCGATGTCGACGGTTCGAGCGGCGGCCCGTCGAGCACGAGCACGTCGCCGTCGAGTCCCGTTGCGAGGCGACCGACGCGCGCTTGGATGCCGAACATCTTGGCGACGTCGGAGGTCAAAGCGCGCAGCGCGACGTCGGGGCTCAAGCCGTTGGCGATCGCGTAGGCGGCGATCAAAGGCAACTCCGACGCACCTTCTTCGGCGAGGCTGTGGAACGCGATCGGAATGCCCGCAGCGGCAAGCTCCGCATACCGGTTGCGCAGATCGTTGAGCCCCTTGCCTTCTTCCACGTCGAGCACGATTTGCGAAAGCAGCACGCCCGCGACGCGACCGCGCACTTGGCTGATCACGCGCAACACATCGCCGGCTCCGTAGAGCACCGGCGCGATGCCGGCGGCTTCGAAGGCCGCGACGCAGGCCAAGATCTCGTCTTCGCGATCGACGGACACGACGATCGCGGCCTGTCCCTTCATCGCGCGACGGAAGGGCTCGAGCTTGTCGTCGATGCCCGGCGAGCGCGGCTTGCCCTTCGGCTCCTTGGCTTCTTCGCTCTTCGTGCGGCGCAACTCGGGCCGCGTCGCGTTGACCAAATCCTTGGTCTCGCGCTCGGCCGTCAACTTCACGTCCGTCGCGCCGAGCTTGAGCGTCGCTTCGAACTTGCCGCCCTTGGCTTCACCGTCGATCACGAGCATGCCGCGCGTGGCGATGCCGGTGAGGTGCAGCTTCTTTTCCTTCCACACGCCGGCGAGTTGCACGAGCGCGTCGGAAACTTGGTCGCAGCGCAGCGAGCCCGTGATGGTCTCGCCCTTGAGTTCGAAGCGCAGACGCAGCGCGCCTTCTTCGGCGTAGGGCGGAACGGTGACCTTCGCGTTCCAGATGCCCGTCACCGGATCCGGCTCGTCCTCGTCCTTTTTGTCCTTCTTCTTCTTGTCGTCCTTCTTCTCGTCCTTCTTGTCGCCGGAGGCCTCGTCCTTCTTCTCGCCCTCCTTGGCCTTGTCGTCCTTCTTCTCGCCGTCGTTCGCGGCCTCATCCGCCTTGGCTTCGCTCTCGGGTTCGGTCGCGGCCGGCGGCACCCACTTCTTGAGGGCCTCTTCGTAGTCGCGCCACTTCTTGTCGTACTCGCGCGCCTTCTCGAGCAGCTCCTTCACGCGCGAGCCCGATTGCAAGCGATTGGCGTTGGTCCACTGCAACCGCAAGGCACATGGATCGGCTACGACCTTCGACTCGCTGTCCTCGCTCGCGGGTTTGTAGGCCATCACCGGCGTGCCCGATTCGCTGACGCCGCGCGGCGCCAAGCACACCGTCGTCACGCCGCTCTTGGCGACGCGGCGATCGACGTCGTCGACGCCGTCGAGGATGCGCGCGAGCTTGAAATCGGTCTGCGGAACGCGCTGCGAACCGTCGAGGCCGAGGTAGCACAGCGCATCGATCATGCCCGGCATCGCCGCTGGCGCCTGGACGACCTGCGCGCCGATCGGATGACCGACGCGATGACCGACCTCGGCGATGCGACCGTCTTTGAGCAGCACTTGACCGGGGCGCAGCACTTCGCCGTCACCGAGGTACAGCTCGTCGGCTTCGATGACGACGACCTTGGCGGCCGGGCTCTTCCAGGCGAGCGCGCCGTCGACCCAAGTGGCGAGCACGCCGCTCGTCGCACTGACCGGCGAACCGCTGAGCACGCACAGATCCGCGTCCTTGCCGGGCACGAGGCTTCCGATGCGCGCGTCGACGCCGAGCAACTTCGCAGCGCCGAGCGTGATCGCGCGCAACGCCGCTGCGTCGCTCAATCCGCCGCGCGAGGCGAGCTGCGCCGCGAAACGCAGGTCGCGTGTGCGCAGACCGCCGTCGGGAGCGATCGCGATCTCGACACCCGCCGCGGCGAGCTTCGCCGCGTTGTCGTAGACCGGCCACTGCGTGGTCTCGCCCTTGCCTTGATCGCGACCCGGCGCTTCACCGGGCGCGTCGACCGAAAGAACGACGGGCACACCGGCGGCGGCGAGTTCGGCGGCGAGCTCGCCCGATTGCGCTCCACCATCGAGCACCAGCGGCAACTTCTAGCGCTTCGCCCATTCGACGAGCGCGCGGATTTCCGCCGCGCTGTCCGCGCCCATGCGCCAGGGCGTGTTGGCCGCGATCAGCGCGCGCAAGCTCTCGGCGGCGTAGGGACCATAGGCGCCGGTGTCCGGCGTGCGGCCCTTGGCGAGGTCGAGCAGTTCGTCGATCGCGACGATCGCGCCCATCGCCGAGCCCGGAAGTTGCGGTTGCGCGACGCCCAAACCGACGTCGACCGTCGCGGGAATCGGCGGCTCCCAAAAACCCGGAACGGTGCGCGCTGCGGCGGTGATCGTGCCGTGGATCGATGAGCTGTCGTCGAGCACGCGCTTGTCGGAAGCGCCGGCGAGCTTGATCACCGCGCCTTGACCTCCGACCAAACGCCAACGCGTCGGCGCGAGATACTCGCTGGTCACGCCGGCCATCAAATCGGCGGCGTAGATGTTGGAGTAGCTGTCGAAGGCATCGATCGCGCGCACGAGCGGATCCGCGGTGCGCTGCGACGGTGCTCCGACAAAGAACGTCGAACGCGCGGCGACGAGGCCCGGCACGATCACGGCGCTCGGGCCGTAGTCGACGACCTCGGCGCCGGCCGGAGCGACGATGCCCTTGCCGACCGCGACGATGAG
>CAYHRR010000061.1:3890-12912 GCA_964358875.1 uncultured Planctomycetaceae bacterium
CGACGACCTCGGCGCCGGCCGGAGCGACGATGCCCTTGCCGACCGCGACGATGAGACCGTCACGGATCAGCACCGCGGCGCCGCCCGTCAGCACTTCGTTCTTTTCGACGATGTGCACGGTGCCGGCCTTGACCACGACGTAGCCCGATCCGGCGGATGTCGTCGGAGCTGCGTGCGCCAGCGCAGCGAAGGCTGCGCGTGAACCCGCCGCAGCGAAGGCTGCGCTTGAACTCGCCGCAGCGAATGCTGCGCGTGAACTCGGCGCCGCGACGGCGGTGCTCGAGCCGTTCACCGCGATCGCCGCTGCCGTAGCGAACGCGGCCATGGCCGCAAGCGCCGAAAGCGATGCGGCTCCTAGCGTGGTGCGCTGCATCACTTGTCGTCTCCTTCGCCCTTGTCCTTCTTCTTGTTGAGCTCTGCCGTGTGCTTGGCGTGCTCCTCGGCGTTCTCGCCGTCGCAACACACCGGCTTGGTCTCGGCGGCGGCACCCATCGCCGAAGTGTTGGCCGGCGCGCGCCCTTCGAGCAGATGCTTGAGGCGCACGTCCTTCGAGCGGTCGTACACCGCGTTGCCTTCGATCACGACGTGCTCGACCCACGACGTCACGCTCAACGGTTCGCCCGAGAAGAGCAGCACGTTGCCGTCCTTGCCGACTTCGAGGCTGCCGACGCGCTTGCCCAGTCCGAGGATCTCCGCCGGCGCAGTCGTGACCGCGGCGATCGCTTCGCTGCGCGACATGCCCTTGCCGACGCACAAGGCCGCTTGGAACCACAAGGACTCGCTGCTCGCGTTCGCGCTCGACAACGCAAAGCGGATCTTGCGCTTGGCCAGTTCGCCGGGGACGAAGGTCTCCTTCTCCTCGCCGGTCAGCGGATCGCTCTCGATGTGGATCACGCCGCCTTCGAGCACGACCGGAACGCCCGCTTCGGCGATCGCATCCGCGGCCTTCCAGCAAGCGTTCGAAATCACCAGCGTCGTGCGCGCGAGGAAGCCGTTCTCACGGGCGACTTCGAGCGCGCGCAGCACGTCCATCGGGCGACCGCAGTAGAAGAACGCGGGCAGCTTGCCTTCGACGAGCGCGAGCAGCGGCGCTTGCTTCTCGTCGATCTCGCCGCGCGGAATCGCCTCGAGGCCGGCGACTTTCCAGGCCGTGCCTTCCATGGCCTTGCCCTTGGCGTTTTCGCCTTCGAGGTCGCGGCCTTGGTAGAGCGCTTCGCGGCGCGCGCGATCGTTGCCGTCCTTCTTCTCTTGCACGAGTTGCTCGAGGTAGCGGCGCAGATCCGTGAACGCCTTGCGCAACGCTTGAGCCTGGGTCGGCGCGGAGAAACCACGCTTGGGCGAGGCCGAGAGCTTGAGGCCGGAGTTCGACTTCACCGTCATCTCGTCGATCGTCAGACCGACGGGCCGCACGACCGCGCCTTGGCCCGCGATCACGGTGTCGTTGCCCTGCTGCACGTTGATCGTGGTGATGCCCCAGCGCAGCGAGTCCTCGAAGTAGAAGTTCACCGGGTCGATCGAGTCGTGCACCGACAAGAACGGTGCGACGTCGACGTTCTCGTTCGGACGGTCCATGCCGCGCGAACTGCACGCTTCGACGAAGCCCGGGAAGGCGACCAGCTTGGGCACGTCGATCACCGTCGCGTCCCAAGGCACCTTGACGTCGGTGCCGATCGCGGTGATGCGGCCGTTCTCGATCAAGATCACGCCCTTCTCGATCGGCGCGGCGCCGGGAGCGGTGATGATCTTGCCCGCTTTGATCGCGAGCTTGCCGTCGGCTGCGTGCGCCGAGGCTGTGAAGAGCAGTGCACCGAGTAGGACGACCGCGGCGCGACGCGTGGCTTGATGAATTGCGTTCATGGTTTCGTTGGGGCTGGCGGGCTACTTGGTCGAAGTGCGCGGATCGAGGATCAGGCGGCCGTCGATCAGCACGCCGATCACGCTGGAAGAAGGTTCGAACGGCTTGCCGTTCCACAAAAGTAGGTCGGCGTCCTTGCCCGACTCCAAACTGCCGACGCGCTTGTCGATGCCGACCATGCGCGCGGGATTGATCGTCACCGACTTCAACGCCGCGTCGAACGAAAGTCCGCCGCGCATCGCGTAGCCGGGTTGGTAGGCGAGGCGTTGGCTGGGCGTGTAGGCGTCTTGGCCCGACAGCGCGAACAACACGCCGAGTGACTCGAGCTGTTGCGCGGTCTCCCAAGCCTGGAAGGCGCCGTCGGTGGTGCGACCCTGACTGGCGAAGGGCGGCAACACGACCGCGGCGCCGCTGCGCGTGAGCATTTCGGGCTCGCGCCAGGCCTCGGCCGCAGCGTCGAGGATCAAGCGCGGATGACCGAAGCCCTGCGCTTCGATTTCCTCCTTGAGCAAGATCGCCGTGCGGATGTCCTGAGTCGCCCAGGCTTGGATCATCAAGGGCGTGCGACCGTCGAGCGCGGCCTGCAGCTCGGGCGTGCCGAGCGTCGCCTTGCTCGCATCGGTGCGCGCGAGCGCGGCGTCGTACACCGCCTTGCGCCATTCCCATTCGACACCCATGCGCGTCGTCGGACGGCGCGCGTAGAAATCCTCGGGGCGTCCGAAGGCGGCGCGGTTCATCGAACTCGGCGCGGAACCGATCGCGCCGTAGAGCACCGCGTCGGCCTTGACCGTGCGCGCGGCGATCGAAGCGACACCTGCGGTCTTGAGCACGACCGACATGCCGCCGATCACGTTGCGATCGGGCGAGTTGACCATCGCGGTCGTCACGCCGCTGCGCGCTTCGCGGCGCCAGGCTTCGTCGAAGACGTCGATCATGTCGGCGACGCGCATCTCGGGCGTCACCTCGCGCGATTGCTCGACCGACAACATGTCGCGGTCGATGCGCACCGAAAGGTCGATCAATCCGGGCGTGATCGCGACGCAGGTCAGGTCGCCGCTCGAAGCGCCGCCCTTCGAAACGCTGCTGATTTTCCCGTCGGAAACGCTGACGACACCACCTTCGAGCGCGTCACCGGCCGCGGTGTAAACCCACTCGGCGGAAACGGTCCAACTGCGTTGCTCGTCCTTCTTGTCTCCGAGCGGAACGAGCGCGAGCGCGGCTGCGGCCATGGCGAGGAAACTCATTTCTCATCTCCTCCGAAGGCGTGGGCGCCGTCGACGTAGACCGCTTCGACGCGGCTGGTCAGATCGAGCGGATCGCCGCTCCACAACACGAAGTCCGCGTCGTAGCCGCGGGAGAGCTTGCCGAGCTTGTCGCCGACGCCGGCGAGCACCGCTGCGGTCGAAGTCAGCGCGTCCCAGGCGATCGCGCCGTCGAGTCCGCCGCGCACGCACATCGCCGCGCTCAAGCGCAAGCCCTCGTCGCTGCCCCACGGTGCGTCGACGCCGAAGGCCAGCGGCACGCGTTGCGCCGCGAGCGCGACGACCGAATCGAGTGCGCGCTGCGTCGTGCCGGTGTCGAACGGCCCGACGATGACGCCGAGGCCTGAGCGTTTGACTTCGTCGGCGAGCTCGCCCGCAAGCGTCGCGCGGCACAACGCGCCGCGCAGTTTGTGGCGCCCGGCGAGTTCGAGCGCGCGCTGGATCTCGTCGCGCGTGCCGACATCGATCAGCACGAGCATTTCGCCCTTCGCAGCGCGCCCCCACACGCCGACGCCGGCTTCGAACTGCTTGTCGAGCTCGGACACCGCCGCGCCGAAGCTCGTCGGATAGCGGTTGTAACGCAGCGCTTGTTGGCTGAGCCCGAGTGCGAGGTGCGCTTCGCGCTGCGCGAACCGACCGTCGTGGGTCTTGACCACCGCGCTGATACCGCTCGCGAGCGTGTTCGCGCTCGGCGTGACGACCACCGACGTGATGCCGGCCGCCAGCGCGCGCGCGAAGTCGGGATGCTCGAGGTCGATGGCGTCGGCGATGTGCGCGTCGGGCATCAACGAACGCTTGCTGTCGAAGGAATCACCCTCCGTGCCCGCGTACGAACGGCACGCGACGAGCCCGGCGCTGAGCCAACCGGGGTGCTCGATCACGGTCATGTCGAGCTTGCCGGCCTTCGCCAAGGTCTCGACGCGCGTGATCTTGCCGTTGTCGACGAAGAGCACGGCGTCGTCGATGACTTCGTTGGCGACCGTGCGGATGTGCGCCGCGTGTACGGCGAATTTGCCGTGCGCACCGCCGTCGACAGGTGCGGGAGCGGGCACGAGAACGGTCGGCGCGAGGCCGCCGAGTGCGAGGAGCAACGTGAGCATCGCTATTGACCTCCGACGACGACGTCGCCGCCCGAAACTACGAAACGCACCTTCGTCGTCGCCGCGAACGGCTCGCCGTCGAGCACGAGCACGTCGCCGTCGTGACCCAATTCGAGCGAGCCGACCTTCGTGCTCGCATCGAGCGCGCGCGCCGGCCGCGTCGTCAACGCTGCGAGCGCCGCCTGCGGGCTGAGCCCGTGGCCGACCGCGAGCGCCGCGAGCAAAGGCAAATCGCGCGAGCCGATGCCGGCCGACGCACCGCTGCCGAGGATGACCTCGACACCGGCCTCCTCGAGTTCGCCGGCGAGGCTGAGGTCGGCGTGCTCGAACTCGTCGACTTGCGCGCGAGCTGCGAGCGGCTGCGGCCAAACGATCACCGGCACATGCCGCGCCTTGAGCTCTTCGGCGCACGCGCACGCCTCGGTTCCGCCCGCCAACACCAAGCGCAAGCGCTCGAACTTCGCCGTGCCTTGCAGCAGGTTGCGGATCTCGAGCGCGCGGTGCACTTCGACGACCAACGGCAACTCGCCGGAAGCGACGCGCGCGAGCATCTCTTTCTCCTCGTCGAAGCGCGGCGCCTTGGGCTTCTTGTCTTCCTTGTATTCCTTGTCCTTGAACTCGGTGCCCTTGTCCTTCGCGTCGGTCTGGGCCTTCTCACGGTCCTTCTTGGCCTTCTTGAAACCGTCGTCGAGCTCCTTCTGCTTCTCGGCGATCTTCTTCTCCCAGGCCGCGAGCTCGTGCTTGTACTCGTTCGTGTCGGTCAGGTAGCTCAGGCCGTCCGACAGCTCGCTGACGATGCGATCGACATCGGCGACGCGATCGAACAAGTCGAGCGGGCGCGCGCGCGAAATGCCGAGCGCGAAGGCGAGGCAGCAATCCGCGAGCAGCGTCGTCTGCTTCAGGTCCCTGTCCGGATTCAGGCGCAACAGCGCGCCCAGTCCGGCCGAGCGACCGATCGCGCTCGGTTGCACGCGATAGGTCGTGATGCCGGCGGCGAGCAGCGCACGTTCGAAGCGGGCGTCGATGAACGGATCGACAGCATCGAGCGCCGCCGTCATCGGACCGACGCGCTCGTCGTAGCTGGCGTTCGGATCGACGGCGAAGGCCGACCAGGCGTCGACGAAACCCGGGCACACGATCTTGCCCGAGATCTCGCGCGCACCCTCCGGCGCTTGCAGCCCTTGACCGACCGCGACGACCACGCCGTCTCGAATCAGGACCGCGGCGTTTTCGAGCACACGATCGGGGCGGACATAAACTTTTTCGCCGCGCACAAGCAGCGTGTTGGCGCTCTTGTTGTCTTCCTTGGGAGTGTCGGCGCGGGGCACGGGCTCGGCCGCGAGCCCGAACGTGAGCAAACTGACGATCGCTAGCAAGATGGGGACACTCCTAGGCAGCGCGACCAGCTGAGCAACTGGACGAGCGGCGTGAGGAGGACGTCGGCCGCTCGATGTCGGTGGCGACGCCCGCCGGGCGAAGGAAGGTGGGTACTGGGGTTCTCGAGATTCCGGTACCCGTGGGGTCGCGGATGATAGGTGAGGTTCGCGCCCGGCGGCCAGCACCGGCGCGGGTCTATGCGTGACTCTCAAGCGCCGATTACCGGCGACTTACCCCTTGGGGTCGCCTGCGACGCACCTGTGGCGAGATCCGTGGCGCTGCGCCGGCGAAGCGTTCGACCGCCGATTGCAGCGCCGGTGTCGGAGCCCCGAACAACGAGCGCGGTTTTCCATGCGTGCTTCGCGACCACGTCGGTGTGCTCGCGAGCGCTCCGAAACGCGGCCTTTCGAGTCGTTCGAACCGCCCTCCGTCGAAACGTTTGCCGCCCAACGCCTCGGCGGATCGGCAAATGCACATTTGAAGCGCTCGGCGCGTTCGGTGCTCGCCCGAGGCATGGCTGGACGGTGGCCATGTCGGCCTCGCGCAAGCACTCTGTCTCCGCTTTCCTGATGGACCCCGGATATTGGCGGACGCGCTTGGCTCGGATGGAGGAAGTCCAGTGCGGGCTGGTGCTGATCGCGCGCCCGGATCTTTCGACACCGTTGTGCGACATCGTCGAGTGGCGTCTGCGCGCCCACGACGGAACACGGCTGTGGGGATTGCGCGGCACGTCGCCCTTCCATCCGACTTCGAAGGGCGCCTCGATCCGCGAAGTGGCCGCCTGCGAGCTGCCGAGCGTCGACAGCCTGCGAGTGGCGGGCGGTTCGGTCGACTTCGTCTTCCAAGTTCCTGCCGGACGGCGCCTAGAGGACCGCGTTCTCGACTTGGTGCGCGTGTACCAGGTCGCAGTTCACGGCGGTTTCGATCCGCACGACATCCGGCTCGTTCCCGACGACGCTCAGGGTTGCTGCGACGAGTTCTTGATCGCCGGCGGACTGCTGCAACGCGGACTCGTCTGAACGGGCGAGCTGTGCTGGCGCGCGTCGAGGTCTGTGCGCCGCTCGCGGCACGGATGCGGCTCACTTAGGGCGCTCATGCTCCGCCGACTCAGGGGTGCTCGCGGCGCAGTTTGAGGTCGAGCGCGAAGGTTTTGTGGGGTTCGACGAGGACGTCCTGATCCGGCGTGGCCGCGTAGCCAGGGACCTGGGGAATCGAGACTCGGTAGGCGCCCGGCTGGCTCAGCGTGTAGGCGCGTACGAAAACGCCGCTCGTCCACGAGTTGACGGTGCCGTCGTGGTCGACCGCCCGGACCTCGGCCTCGAATCCGTCGCTGAAGACCAAACGCGTCTCGCCGTCGTACAGCGAGAGCGCAATCCCACACGAGCGCTTCATCCGAAGCGTGTGCTCGGCCGGCCCCGGGAGCGCCACGGTCAGGATCGCGTGCTGGAACTCGTAGCCCTCGGCGCTGCACATCACCTGGAGGCCCCCGGCCGGTGCCCGGACCACGAAGGGCGCGTCGGTCGAGGCCTGCATCGCCAACTCGTACAGGCCGCCGCCGAACTTGCCGGTGTCGTTGAACACCGACCAGTGCAGCGTCGCCGCGGCAATCCGCTCGCCGCCGACGTCGTCGACGACGTCCAAGCGCACCTCAACCGGCGCTTGGATCTCGAGCGTGCAGTTCGACAGACCGCCGGGCGGGACTTCGAGCGGGATCGAGACGCCGTAGCCGTCGATGTCGGCGAGGTAGGACCCGACTTGCAGCTTGGGAGCTAGGAAGCGAAACGCCGTGTAGCCCGGTGACGCCGCCGGACCTGGCGCGGTGCTCACCTGGACGCGCGGTGACTGCCCTTGGAGTGCGTCGCCTTGGAACTTGAAGAACACGCTTATCGGCTCGGCGTGCCAAGCGTCGGGCACGAGCACGAAGCCGTCGACCGCTGCGTATTCGGCGCTCGCGATCGCTTCGAGGTCGAGCACCACTTGCTCGCGCTGTCCGGCATCGAGGCCGCACTCGGTGGAGCCGTAGCGCGCGCCGGGCCTCGTCCAAGCGCCGAGCGAGACCTCGACCTCGTATTTCCCCGGATGCAGGCCCTCGATCAGCAAGTGATCGCGCCCGACCAACTCCTCATCGATCACCGGCCGCAGCGGCGCGTCGACGGATTCGCGCAGACGCAGGCGCGCTTCGCTCGGCGGCTTCGCGCCGCGCAGGACGATCTCGAGTTCGCCGCCGCGTTCCAGCGCGAGCACGAGCGCGCCGCCGACGCGTCGATCGATCTGCACCGAACCCCACGCATAGCCGGGCGCGCGGATGACGTAGGAGGCGAGTTCGAACGCGACGGCACCACGCCGTTCGAGGGCGTCGATGTCGAGCGGCGAGCGGCCGGCGCGTTCGAGCACGCGCGCGTCGTACTGCGTGCCGGGATGCGGATCGTCGTTGATACCTGCGGCGCCGCGCACGATTTCGAGCTTGTCGAGGTCGACTCCCGTCGCTCGGTCGACGACGCGCAACGTCGAGGGCGGCCGAACGCGCGCGACGATCTCGAGTCCTTGAAGCTCCGACTTCGCGAACCGCTCCGTCGGTCGCACCAGCGCGGCGGCGGCGGACTTGATCTCGACTGCGGCGATCTCGAAGCGATCGAGCTCTGCGAAGCGCAGCTCGGCGAGGCGCACGGTCCACGTGCCATGCTCGACCGTGATTTGCTCGGCTTTCGCGCCGTTTCCACGCCAGGACATCAAACGAAAGGACCCGCTGACATCGCGCTGTTCACTGCCGTCGTCGGCCAGCAACACCAGCGTTCCCGTGAGCTCCAACAACTTCTCGAGCTGGTGCGCGGCGACGCCCTCGGACTCGGGCGCCTCGGTGCGCTCGACCGGTTCGCCCGTCGTCGGAACTGAAACCGTCGCGTTCGGGTCGGAGCTCGGCGGCGGTTCGACGACGGTTCCGCTGTGCGGCTCGAGCGCCTTTCGCGGCGCGTCGTCGGTGCTGAACGCGATCCACGCGACGAACGCGAGCACGACCGCCAGCACGCCTAGAACGAGTGCGTTGCGCATCGGCGCCTACGTTACCAAGCGCTGCGGCGAGCCATCGCGCGCTCGCACCTCGCGCCGAATTCAGTACGTGCTGCTGCTCTTGGTGCCGCGCACGATCGCGACGGAGGCCGAGGCACCCAAGCGCGTTGCTCCGGCGGCGATCATCGCCTTCGCGGTCGCTTGGTCGCGCACGCCGCCCGAGGCCTTGACGCCCATCACCTCACCGACCGTGCGGCGCATCAACTCGACATCCTGCGCCGTAGCGCCGCTCTTGCTGAAACCCGTCGACGTCTTGACGAAATCAGCGCCCGCGCTCTTCGCCATGCGGCAGGCGCGCACCTTCTCGACGTCGGTGAGCAAGCAGGTTTCGAGAATCACCTTCAAGCGCGCGCCGAGCTTGT
>CAYHRR010000062.1:0-12875 GCA_964358875.1 uncultured Planctomycetaceae bacterium
AGTTCTCCTCTCTCCCTCGGGCCAGTGATCGGCAAGGATCACTGGCCCCCTTTTTTTTGCGCGCCTGTCGAACCACGCGCGGCCGCGCGTGGCTTGTGAGCGGCGCATGCGGCGCAAAACAGCGCGAGCCCGCAGCAGCGGGCTCGCAATACGGCGCGGCGCAGGTGCGCGGAGCTTCGTTCAGGGCTGCACGATCCAGGTGTGATTGCCGCCGTCGAACTCCGCCAAGGTGATCACGCCGTTGACCGAATCGAACGACCACAGCGGTGTCGCGATGCCGTCGCGCAGCACATTGAGCGGCAGCAGATTCCAGTCGGCCAAACGCACCGTGTCCGCGAAACCGTCGGCGGTCGAGAGGTTCACGATCACGGGCGCGGCTGAACTCAAGCCCGCCTCGCTCAGATCGACCGTGATCTGCTGCAGATTCGCCGTCGCGCCGAGCGTCACCGTGTTGGCGAGCGGCGACACCGTCCAGGTGAACGGAGTGAACGCGCCCGCCGCGTCCTGCACGACGTCGAAGTAGAAGTAGCGCTCATCGGAATCCGCGAGCGTGCTCCCCGCATTCGGCAGCACCAGTTTCTGCGTGCGCAACCAATCGCACACGCTGCGCTCGGGCACCGCGTCCCAGCTGTGGCCGGGGTAGTTGTAGACGTAGTGCGCGTGCTGCGTCGGTGACGCTCCCAAGGCGAGGAAGCGGCTGTGCAGCACGTTGTTCTGCGTGATCAGGTACGGCATGTCCCCGGTCGCGGTCACCGTGCGCGTGTTCAAGTGCATCAAGTTGCGAGCGAGATCGTTGCCGGTCTCGGGCAGCAAGCTCACGGCGTCGAAGGAGATCACCGACGAGCGTTCCATCGCGAACGCGGTCGCCGAACCGGGCGTGTTGTTCCCGAACCAGTAATCGAGGATGTACTGAACGCCGGGATCCTGGACGTAGGTGTTCTTGATCGAGACCGTGCCCGACAGATTGGCGACGGCAGCGAACATCACGCCCGCGGGATCGAGATGGCGCGCCGCGTAGTTCAGCGCCGCGCCGCCGCCCATCGAAAAACCGACGCCGTAGACGCGCGTGCGATCGATCGCGAAGTTGTTGATGACCCAACGGAGCGCACGCTCGGTCCCGATCTGTCCTTCGATCGACGAGAAGTGGACGCCCGAAGCGCTCAGCGGCGCGACGCAGTACCAACCGCGACGTCGAGCCTCGTCGAAGTAGGTCGTGTTCTGCAGCACGTCGTAGGCGCTGTTGCCGAACTTGTGAAAGGCGACGAGCAAGGGCTTGGGCGTGGCTCCGACGACTTCCTGGAACAGGAATGTCTCCGTGTAGCCGACGCCCGGATGCACGATCACTTCGTACACGCGCGGTGCGATCGTTCCCGCGGCGGAAATCGCCGCCGAGCTGCCGCTGCGCGCTTGGGGCAACAGGCGCACTTCGACGAAGGGCGAAGCGCTGTGCGTGGCGTTGGGGAGCAGGTCGCGCGGCGAAACTCCCGGCTGGAGTTCATCGATGAGCGAGCGAGCCGGGCGCGGGCTCAAGGCCCCGCTAGGAGCTTGCCGCACCTGCGCGGTGCGCGACGCGCCGGCCTGCGGTTGCGGGACGACGGCAGCCAAACTCAGCGCCAAAGTGAGCAGCAAGCGGAAGACCTTTCGCGGTAGCGGTCCTTCGAACTTCCCGAGGGCTCGGAACTGCGATCCGTGTAGCCCGCGAGCGGCGAAATACTACCCGACGCGCGGCGCGCGGGTCGGAACGGCCCCCGGCAAAAGTGCGCTCGCTGCGAGCAGTTCGCGGGCCACGCCATAGCGCACGCCACGACCGGAAATCGTTACGCGCTGCGCGCCGAGCCGCGCGAGCGCCGCAGTCAAGCAGGCCAGTCCGGCCGGAAGGATCTGCGCGCGCTCGCGTTCGATCGGCAACTGCAATCGCGCGGGAACGTCGAGCATGCGCAGCCGTTCCGCCCAATGCGCGACCTGCGGCACTGCGATCACGGTGCCTTCGACTGCGGCAGGCTCGAAGGCGCGCAGACCCAATTCGAGGCACGCGAGATTCGCGCCAGTGCCGCCGAGCACGATCACGTCGTCGACCTCCGACGCACGTTCGCGCGCCGGAAACACTGAGCACGCGCGCCGCACGTCGTTCTGCATGGCGCTCCAGGACGCGTCGCTCCATGCAGCTGCGTCGAGCCCTCCATGCCAGCGCTCGGTCAACACCACGGCGCCCACCGGCGCCGACACTCTGCTGCGTCCCCCGTCGGCCGTGATTTGCGTGCTCCCGCCCCCGACGTCGACGACGCGCACGGATGCAGCGTCACGCTCGGCCGTGGCTGCAGCGAATCCGACGCGCGCTTCCTCTTCTTCGGACAACACCTCGATGGCTAGTCCCGTGCGCTCGCGCGCCGCAGCGATGAATTCCGCAGCGTTGCGCGCGCGCCGCAATGCGGCGGTGCCGACGACACGGATGCGCGCCGCATCGAGATCCGCGCTGCGCAAGCGCTCGCGGAACTCCGCCAAGACGTCGAGTCCGCGCTGCATGCCTTCCGCGGACAGCGCGCCGGTGGTCGCGAGACCGGCGCCGATGCGCGGCGTGCGGCATTGATCGTCGAGCACTTCGATGCGTCCGTCGGCGCCCGTGCGCGCGATCAAGAGCAAGAACGTGTTGGTGCCGAGATCGAGCGCGGCGACGGCGGAATTCACTCGCAGCCTTCCTGCGCGTGCTGCGTCGCTTCCGGCAATTCGCCGTGGCACCGGCCGGAGAGCGTGAAGATCTGCACGCGCTCGCCGTCGCGATCGATCACGGCGATGCGCGGATCGCCGCTCAGCTCGTGCGCCTCGGCGACGACATCGAGGGGATCGAGCACTTGCCCATGTGCGCCCCCGCGTTGCGCGAGCACGCGCACGAGACGCCCCGCGCCGTCGACCTGCAACAGCGCGCTTTCAGCTCCACCGACGGCGAGCAGCATGTGTCCCGTGTCGAGCGGCGCGAGCGCGACCGGCTCGAAGCGTGCTCCCGTGCGCACCGGAACTGCGAACGCGAAGTGAAATTCGCGGTCTCGAAACACCTGCACGCGCCCGGCGCTCGCCTCGCACACGTAGATCCAACGTCCGCGCGCAGCGACGCGCGTCACGCCGTGGAAGCGCGCATGAGGATCACCCTGCGAACGCAGCGACATCACGAAGCGACCGTCGGGCTGAAAAATTTGCACAGCGTGCCGTCGCCAACCCGGCGACGCGACGACGAGCGCGAAGTCGTCGTCGTTCTCGAGCAGCGCGACATCGGTGACGCCGCGCAGCGTTCCGCGCGCGTCGTCGCGCTCGCGCGCGTGTCCCCGCAACTCGTGCGTCTCGCGTCCGAACAAACTGAAGGCGCGCACGCGTGCCGTCGCCGCATCGGCGAGCCACACCTGTCGGTCGCCGTCGACGTCGATGCCTCCGAGCGCGCAAGCCTCGTCGTGCGGTCCGCGAAGCTCGAAACCCGACGACAGTGCGCGTCCATCGAGATCGTGTGGACGCACGCGCGCCGTCCCTTCGTGACGCGCGACGTACAGCACGCCTCCGCGCAGCGCGAGAGAGCCCTGGATCACGTCGACTTCCTGCGCAGTTCGACGACGCCGATTTCCGTCGGTGCGCCGATGCGCAACGGAAGTCCGATCACTCCGAGCCCGCGGCTGACGAGCAACACCGTGCCTCCGAAGTCGACTCGCGCGCCGGGATGTGCCGGGCCGGCGCGGCGTACGAGCGGCAGGTCGAGCTGCGTCGCGTGGGTGTGGCCGGCGAGCACTGCGATGCAGCGCGGACGCACGAATTGCGGCGCGCCGAGCGGATGGTGGCACAGCACGATTTCGAAATCGCCGGGCTGCACGAGCGCGCGCGCGGCGGTGAGATCGATGTGCTTGGATTCCTCGAGGTCCTCGATGCCGACAATGCACAGCGCGCCGCCTTCGCGCGCAATGCGCCGCGACTCATTGCGCAACACGATGACGCCGCGCTCGCCGAAGGCGCGCACGAGCTCGCCCTCGCGCCGTTCGCGATAGTCGTGGTTGCCGAACACCGCGAACACGCCGTGGCGCGCGCTCAACCCGCCGAAGTCGTCGGCGAGCGCTAGGCCCTCCTCGGCGCGATGCGTGATGAAGTCGCCGGTGAAGGCGATCACGTCCGGCGCCAGCGCGTTGACCGCCTCCACCAGCGCCGCCAAGTCGCCGCGCGCGATGAACGGGCCGGCGTGCAGGTCTGAGAGGTGCACCACGCGAAAACCCTCGAAATCCGCGGGCAAAGCGCCGACTTCCAGGATCTCGCGGCGCAGACGCAAGCCCGGCGGCGTCAGGTGGCGGCGCCGATAGAACGCGCGGCCGCCGAGCGCGCGCGCCACGACCTCGGTGCAACGCACGCCGGCGCGACGCAGCCACGAATGCCTGCGCTGGGGCTGACGAAGATCGAGCGATGTTTGCGCGGACTGCACGGCGGCGCGCACTCCCGCAGAGCACGCGTGCGCGACTATAGCCCCGTCGCGCCGTCGATCGAGAGCTGCACGCGTTCGCCGGGAGCGAGCGTGCGCTCGACCTTCGCGTTCGACACGACGGCCGCACCGCTGTGAACTGCGACCTCCACCGCGTTCTCGCTCAACGTCACATGCACGCTGCCTTCGCGCACTTCGACCGCGCCGAACGTCGTCGTCAGCACGCACGAACCGGCGGCCTGTACGGCCCCCGCTCCGAGCAGGTAGCGCGTCGGCTCGCGATCGGTGACGAACACCTCGGTCGACGGCTCGAGTTCCAGGGTCGCACCGCTGCGCGTGCGCAGTTGCGCGACGGAATCCGGCGCAGTGACCACCCACTGTCCCGCGACGATCGCTTGCGCCGGATCGCCTTCGTCGAGGAGCTGAGGCCCAAGGTGACAGGTGCCTTCGACGGCGATGACCTCGCCGATCGGTCGCGCCGGCCCGACTTGCACGACGATCGCGACGATCACCAGCGCCGGCACGAACATGCGCAGGAAGTTCGAGCGCTTGCGAGCCTTCTCGCGCTTCGCTTCGCTTTCGAAGGGTGCTTCGCCCCAGGCACGTCGTTCGCGTTGCTCGCGCGACACGCGCACGAGTTCAGCGCGGTACTCGCGATTGCAACCGTCGCAGCGCGTCAGATGCCCGCGCAGCTCACGCTCGTCGGCAAGCGACAGCGCGCCGCGCAAGAAGCGGCCAAGGCGCGCTCGGCTGCGCGTGCACTGCGGATCGTCGTGCGCGCTGGACACGCGCTCGGGAACCGGCGTCTCGCCTTCGATCATGTTCATGGGCTTCGCGCGACGGCATCGACCGTTTGCAGCGAACCCTTGAGTCCGTCGAAAGCAGACTTCCTCGGCGCGAATCCGCGTGCCGATGCGACCTGCGGGCAGCGCAGGGCGGCGTCCGATCGGAGCGCGTCGCGCGGGCGGCGCGCGCCGCGCGGGCGCCACGCAACTCGCGCTCAGTCCGACAGGCGCGCCGCACCGCGTTCGAGCCGGCGCAGCGTGCTCGCGCCGCCGAGCAGCGCCATCACATCGAAGGCGTCGGCGCCTTGCACGACTCCGGCGAGTGCGCAGCGCAGCGGTTGGAAGAACGCCGGCAGCTTCAGACCTTGCTCCTGCGCCCAGAGCTTGGACGCGTCGCGCAACTCCGCAGCGTTCACACCATTTTCGACGCGTGGCGCGAGCCAAGCCGCAAAGGCGCGCAGCGTCACGGCCGCGCCGACGTGCTTGCGCACCGCAAGCTCGGCGTCCGGCTGCCAAGTCACGTTTTCGTCGGGCTGAAAGGCATAGGCAATGCGCGGCGCAAGCTCGCCGTAGGTGTGGATGCGCGCTTGCTCGCTCTTGACCGCCTCGATGAACCATGGACGGCGCTCGGCGAGTTGCTGCGGCGTCGCAGCACCTGCGGCGACGACGAACGGCGCGCAATGCTCGGCGAGCTGCTCCGGCGTCTCCTTGCGAATGTACTCGCCGGCCATCCAACGAAATTTTTCGAGGTCGAAGACGGCGCCGGCCTTCTGCACGTCCTTGATGTCGAAGTTCGCGACGAGCTGATCGACGCTGAAAATCTCGGTCGTTCCGTCGAGCGCCCAACCTTGCAAGCTCAGGAAGTTGACGACGGCTTCGCGCGGATAGCCCTTGTCGCGGTAATCCTGCAACGCGGTGTCTCCCGTGCGCTTCGACAGCTTCTTGCCGTCCGTGCCGAGCATCAGCGGCAAGTGGCCGAACTCCGGCGGAACTTCGCCGAGCGCCTTGTAGAGCAGCACTTGCTTGGGCGTGTTGACGAGATGCTCCTCGCCGCGGAACACATGCGTGATGCCCATGTCGACGTCGTCGCACACGACGCAGAAGTTGTAGGTCGGGCTGCCGTCGGAGCGCACCATCACCCAGTCGTCGACCTCTTCGTGCGAGAAGCGCACGTCGCCGCGAATGTGATCGATGCACACGGTTTCGCCGGGCGGAACGCGGAAGCGGATGACGGCCGCTTCGCCGGCCTCGACGCGCTGCGCCGCTTCATCCTTCGACAAGCCCGCGCAAAGTCGGTCGTAGACCTGGCGCTCTTTGCGCGCCGCCTGCTCCTCGCGGATCTTGTCGAGCCGTTCCGTGCTGCAAAAGCAGTAGTAGGCGTGACCCGTTGCAACGAGTCTGCGCGCGCGCTCGCGGTAGCTCGGGTACTTCTCCGATTGCCGGTACGGCCCGTGCGGCCCGCCGATGTCCGGACCTTCGTCCCATTGAATGCCGAGCCAACTCAAACCTTCGAGAATCGCGAGCTCAAAGGCCTTCGTCGAACGCTCGGGGTCCGTGTCTTCGACGCGCAGCAAAAATCGGCCGCCGTGACGGCGCGCGTAGGCCCAATTGAACAGCGCGGTGCGCGCGCCGCCGATGTGCAGCATGCCGGTCGGACTCGGAGCAAAACGAACTCGAACGGGCTTGTTCACGATCATCTCCTGCGCGTTGCGGGGCGGAGAGGATAGGCGTGCGCTTGCGCCGCGCCAAACGCGCGCGCTGCGGCGAGCGGGAGTTTTGCCGCGCGCGGCGCTAGATTCGCGCCATGAAACCCGTGAACGAGAGTCGCAAGGCTGCACAGTACAAACCCGATCGCAAGGTCATCGAGCGCGCGCCGAAGGTGCTGCTCCACGAACATCTCGACGGCGGCTTGCGGCCCGCGACGGTGCTCGACCTCGCGCGCAAGATCGGCTACGAGGGCTTGCCCTACCGCGACGAGCGCGAGCTCGCCGATTGGTTCCACGCCGGAGCGGCGCGCGGTTCGCTGGCGCTGTACCTCGAAGGTTTCTCGCACACGATCGCCGTGATGCAGACGGCCGAGGCGCTCGAGCGCGTCGCCTACGAGTTCGCCGAGGACATGGCGCGCGACAACGTGGTGTACGCGGAAGTGCGTTTCGCGCCGCATTTCCACACGGTCAACGGCCTGGGCCTCGACGCGGTGATGGAAGCCGTCGTCGCCGGCCTCGCGCGCGGCAAGCACGATTTCGGCGTGACGACGGGCGTCCTCGTGTGCGCGATGCGCAACCAATCGCCCGAGTTGTCCTTCAAGCTCGCCGAACTCGCGGTCGCTTGGCGCAACCAAGGCTGCGTCGGCTTCGACCTCGCCGGCGAAGAGGCCGGCCATCCGGCGAAGGAGCACTTGCGCGCCTTCGAATTCGTCAAGCGCGCCAACTTCTCGATCACGATCCACGCCGGCGAGAGCTTCGGGCCGGAGAGCATTTGGCAGGCGCTGCAATATTGCGGCGCGCACCGCATCGGTCACGGCACGCGCTTGATCGAGGACATCGCGCTCTACGAAGGCAAGGTGATCAAGGTCGGCTCGCTCGCGCAGTACGTGCTCGACCACCGCATCCCGATCGAGGTGTGCCTGTCGAGCAACGTCCACACCGGCGCGACGCCCTCGATGGCCGAGCATCCCTTCCGCTTCTATATGGACCGCGGCTTCCGCGTGACGCTCAACACCGACAACCGCTTGATGAGCCGCACGACGATGAGCGCCGAGTGCGCGATCGCGGTCGAGCAATTCGGTTGCACGCTCGCCGATCTCGAGAAGATCACGATCAACGGCATGAAGAGCGCTTTCCTGCACTACGACGAGCGCGTGCGCATCATCTTCGAGCGCATCAAGCCGGGCTACGCGAAGTTGCGCGAGGAGCTCGGGCTGACGCTGTGAGTTCGAGTCTCGAGGAACGCGTGTTCGAAAACGCGGCCGACGACGCGGAGCGGTGCGCTGCGCTCCGGTGGCAACCGCGCGCGAACGCCGGTGCGTCGCGCGATGCACGCAGCAGCACAGCGAGCGGCCATCCGCAGTGCGCAAGTGGCGAGGACTCAAACTCCCGTGCGGAGCGCGCCCCGTGACGAGCGACGTCGCGCTCCACTCTCCGCTCTCGTTCGCCGGTCGCGTCGAGCTGCCGCTGTTCGAAAGCGCGCTGCTGCGCGGCAATCGCGCCGGCGATCCGCATCGGCGTGAAGTGCCGGTGTACTTGCCGCCGAGTTACGACTCCGGCTCGCCGCTGCCGGTCGTGTTCTTGCTCGCGGGCTTCACCGGCCGCGGGCACGACTTCCTCGAGACGCATCCCTGGCGACGCGGCGTCGTCGCGCAGTTCGACGCACTCGTCGCGCGCGGTGACGCTCCGCCGGCGATCCTCGTGATGCCCGATGCGTTCACGCGCTTCGGCGGCAGTCAGTACGTCGACTCCCCGCTGCTCGGGCCCTACGCGAGCTACGTCGCGCGTGAGCTGACGAGCTTCGTCGACGAGCGCTATCGGACGATGCCGGATCGACGAGCCGTCGTCGGCAAATCGTCCGGCGGTTTCGGAGCGTTGCATCTGGCGATGCACCAGCGCGGCGTGTTTCGCGCGGTCGCGTCGATCAGCGGCGACTGCGCCTTTGAGCTGTGCTACGGCGGCGACCTGCTCGCGTGTTGCCGGGGACTCGTGCCCTTCGACGGCGATCCGGCCGCGTTCCTCGCCGATTTCGCGCGCACACCGACGCTCGACGGCGACCGTCACGCGGTGCTCAACGTGCTCGCGATGTCGGCCTGCTACTCGCCGAACCTCGCCGCGCCGCTCGGATTCGACTTGCCGATCGACGTGCGCACGGCCGAGCGCGTCGACGCCGTGTGGCAACGCTGGCTCGCCTTCGATCCGCTCGTCGCGTGCGAGAAGCACGCCGAGGCGCTGCGCGCGCTCACGCTGTTGCACATCGAGTGCGGCTTGCGCGACGAGTACCACCTGCAATGGGGCGCGCGCCGTCTCGCGCGCAAGCTCACCGCGCTCGGCGTGCGCTGCGACCACGAGGAGCACGCGGGCTCGCACCGGAACCTGAGCGAACGCTACTTGCTCGTGTTGCCGAAGCTGATCCGCGCCTTGCAAGCGCGCTGAGCGCTCACTCGCCCCAGGCCTTGCGCAACATCGCCGCGCTCGTCGGATCGCTCGCGAGCACCTCGGCCTGCACGAACGGGAAGAAGTCGTTGGTGCCGAACCAAGCCTCGCTCAGCTCCGCGAAGAATTCGGTGTCGTTGTTCAGCGCGTAGGCCTTCTTGCGCGAGCCGTCGCAGTACAGGACGTCGTCGTACGCGCCGCTCGCCGTCGCGTGCTCGAACGCCGCGCGCACGCTCGCGTCGTCGTAGCCGAGCACCTGATGGTGGTAAGCGTGCGCCAGTTCGTGCAACACCATCGCGGGCTGCTGCTTCGACCAATCGAGGAACGTCGCCGCATTCGCGATCTCGACGCCGCGCGCCTTGCGCTCGTCGAAGCCATGCTCCTTCAGCCACACGGCCGACGGGTGGTAGCACATGCACGGCGTCACCGCGTTCGACTCCGAGAGCCACACCGTCACCGCGCGCAACTTCGTGAGCGCCGCGCTCGGCACCGCGCGCTCGATGTCGAAGAGTTTGTGGTCGAGCAGCTCGAGCACCGCCTTGCCGTTCGCGCCACGTTCCAGTCCACGCTCGACCTGCACGTTCCAGCCGCGGACCTCGCGCGCGACGTAGCGCTCTTCGACGCGCGATGTCGACCCGTAGGCGAGGGCAAATAGGGCTGCGGCGGCGGGGAGTGTCTTCATGTGCGCGCACCATGATGCCTCCGGTCCGATTCGAATCGACAGCGAACGCCCGGCGTTCCTCGCGCCTCATTCGCCGGACCGAGTCTGTCGTCGATCAAGTCGCGCGTTCGCTCGCCTCGACCTGCGTGCGCGCTGCAGCGTCGAGCGTTCTCCACAGAGCCAGCGCACTAAGCGAATCGCATCGAGACTGAACACCGCAGTCCCGCAACGCGCTTCCTCGGGCGTGCGGCAACTGTTCTCAGTCAAATCACGATCGTCACGCCTCGGGCGCCGCCGCGCGAGAACGCGAGTGACAGCGGTGCGAGCAAGGCGAACGCCACCGGCCCAAATGCTCGCGCTCCGCCCTTCATGGATGCCTGACCTCGACCACCGTGTGGATCCCGCCGCGCACGAAGAAATCTCCCTCGACGGTCATGGCGCGCGGCGCGAGCAGGGCTACCAAGTCGTCGAGGATGCGATTGGTCACCGCCTCGTGAAACTGCCCCTCGTTGCGAAACGACCACAGGTACAGCTTCAAACTCTTGAGCTCGACGCAGCGCTGATCGGGCGTGTAGCGGATGCGGATCGTCGCGAAATCCGGTTGGCCGGTCACCGGACACAGGCAGGTGAACTCCGGGCAGTCGAAACGGATCTCGTAGTCGCGTCCCGGCCGCGGATTGGGAAAGCACTCGAGCGCTTTGGATGTGGGCGTGGTCATCGCGCGGAATCCTAGCCTGCGGCTCGCGCCGACCGACCTCGTGAGCCTGTGGTTAACTTGGTAGCTTCGCCGCGCTTCACGTCGGCGCGTTGCAGCGCTCGGAAGCTGTTTCCACCCCCACCGCCCCCGCTCGAAATCGTCCATGGGATCCCACAGCCGCCAGCGCTCGCTGGTCCTCCTCGCCCTGTTCCTCTCGGGGCTCGCCGGTCTGATGCACGAGGTCGTGTGGGCGAAATTGCTCGCCAACTTGACCGGCTCGACGGCCAAGGCCCACGCGGTCGTGCTCAGCGTGTTCATGGGCGGCCTCGCCATCGGCGCGGTGCTGTTCGGCAAGCGCTCGGACAAGCGCGAGCGGCCGTTGATGGTGTACGTGCTGCTCGAACTCGCGATCGGCGTGTACTGCCTCGTGTTGCCGTTCCTCGCGCGCGGCGCGGGAGCGTTGTACGAGAGCTTGGCCGGCGCGACCTTCGAACAGGCCGGGACGAAGACCGTGTTGCGCCTCGCGCTGTCGCTCGCGGTGATCACGCTGCCGGCGGTTTTGATGGGCGGAACGCTGCCGGTGCTCGCGCGCTACTTGATCGAAGAGGTCGCGCAGACGCGCAAAGCGGTCGCGAGTTTGTACGCGCTCAACAACATCGGCGCCGTGCTCGGCTCGGGCGTCGCGGGCTTCTACCTGTTGCCGGAGTACGGCATCTACGGTTCGCTCGCGGCGGCATCGGGCATGAACTTCGTCGCGGCGGGACTGGTGTGGCTCGCGAACTCGCGCACCGACTACAAGCCCTCGACGGCGAGCGCGAGCGAGACGGCTGTGCACTCGGCCATGCCGATCTACACGTCGAGCCAATTCCAAGCGACGCTGTGGGCGCTCGCCTTGTCGGGTTTCGCGGCGATGGGCTACGAGGTCGTGTTCCTGCGCTTGATCTCGATGGGCTTCGGCTCGTCGACCTTCTCGTTCACGGTGATGTTGATGTGCTTCATCACCGGCATCGGCATCGGGAGCGGCATCGTGTCGCTGATTTCGGTCAAGCGTCCGATGTGGTGGCTCGCCGCATCGCAGATGGGCGTGATCGTGTCGTTGATCGCGGTGACGCCGCTGCTCGAGCGCATGCCGTACTTGATCAGCACGATGCGCACGACGTTGATCAATTGGCCGGCGGATCCGAGCGTTCACGAGCCCTTCGGCCCGGTCGCCTACGGCTTCGAAAAATTCCTCGCCGGACAAGCGGGCTGGTGCTTCTTGATGTTGCTCGCACCGACGGTCTTGATCGGCATGGGCTTTCCGCTGGTCTCGCAAATCCAAGCGCGCAGCGTCTCGAACATCGGCGGCACGATCGGCTCGACCTACGCGTGGAACACGGTGGGCAATGTGCTGGGCGTCGTGATCACGAGCCTCGTGCTGATGCCGTACTACGGCGGCTTCGAGGGCGCGTTCCACGCGAACCTCATGATCAACTTCGTGGCGGTGCTGCTGCTGATCTACGCGGCGCGCGAGGCGAAGTTGTCCCTGCGCCTAGCGACTTTCGCAGCACTGCTCGTCGTCATGGGTCTGTATGGCGCCGCGGGACGCGACTGGTCGCGCGTGATCAAGCAGAGCGAAGGTCACTTGCGCCTGCGCCGTCCGCCGCCGGAGCACGTCGAGTTCGTCGGCATCGACGCGGGCGAGACGCAGAGCCTCGCGCTCGTCAGTGACGGCACGATCCGCGCTTGGGGGGACGACGCGCTTGCGCAAGGCCGCGCGCCGAAGGAGAAGCACCCGCTGCGCTATGCGGAAATCGCGGCAGGTCGCGGCTTCAACGTCGCGCGCCAAACCGACGGCGCCTTGCGCATGTGGGGCGCCTACGAAACGGAGCTCAGCGAAGACAAGCGCACCACGGCGGAGAGCCGCGTGCGCGCGCCTGCGTTCGACGCGGCGAATCCGTTCGTCGAGATCGCGGCGGGCGGCACCTTCGCGCTCGCGCGGCGTGCGGACGGCACTGTCGTCGCGTGGGGTCTGGGCCCAGTCGTCGAACAAGGCGTTCCAGCGCTCCTGGCCGGCACTCGTTGCACCGCGATCGCCGCGGGCGAAGCCCACGCGCTCGCATTGCTCGCCGACGGTTCGATCGTCGCCTGGGGCGACAACGCGAAC
>CAYHRR010000063.1:0-4770 GCA_964358875.1 uncultured Planctomycetaceae bacterium
ATTTCCTCACCTACGACGGCGGCGGCGTCAGCTATTGGGGTCAAGACGACGGCGATCGAGACATTCAATTCGGCAACCTCGGCAACAACTGGGATGGTGCAGCCGGAGTGTCGAACGGCGACGCGCCCTTCGACTTCAAGTGGTCGGGCTCTGCCGGTGGAAAGCACGAGTTCGACAACGGCGTGAAGATCGGCGGGCTCGCCAGCTTTTTCTACGAGCGGGACAGTTCCTTCTACGACGACGGCGTCAACGACTCGTACTGGGTCGACAATCCGGGCGAACAGATGACGCCCGAAACGAACCAAGGGACGCCGGCGGACGGAGATTTCAAGACGGCGCTTTTCGACGTCACGCAAGCCTCGCAGTCCGTGCAATGGGGCGGACTCGCGACCTTCGGCATCGAAACGGAGCATCACTCGCTGGCGCTCACGTATCTCTACACGCACAGCGCAGAAGACACGGCCACGCTCGCCGAAGACACCCGCGGCAAGGCCTACTTCTTCCCGGGTTACGATCCCAACGATCCGACCGGCATCGGCAACGATCCCGCCAGCATCAACGGCGCGCCATACCTTCGAACGGAAACGCTCGAGTACTCCGAGCGCACGACCGGCACGCTGCAATTGAGCGGACGCCACACGCTGCCGTGGAACGGTTTCAAAGTCGGAGACGCCTTCGACTTCGGAGCGCCCGAGCTCGACTGGATCCTCGCTCACAGCAGCGCAGATCTGAATCAACCGGACAAGCGTCAGTTCGGCGCTCTGTGGTTGCCGGCCTCGTTCAACCCCGGCTTCCCGCCGTTCTTTCCGCCGTTCACGAGCGACCCAACTTGGTACCCGTACAAGCCGGCGGCAAATTTCAACCTCGGCAATTTTCAGCGCATCTGGAAAGAGATCTCCGAGGTCGGCGATCAGTACTCGATCAACTTGAAGTGGCCCTTCAAGCAGTGGAGCGACGAAGCGGGCTATGTGAAGTTCGGCCTGTTCGACGACCAGGTCGACCGCAAGTTCAACCAAGACAGCTTCAGCAACTTCGGCGACGCCGGCGCGTCCTTCGAGGGCGACTGGAACGACGACTGGAGTGAGGTCTTTTCCTCCGAGAACCACCCGATCACGGCGTCGAACCTGGATGTCGACTACGACGGCGAGCAGAACATCAGCGCCTGGTACTCGATGTTCGATTTGCCTTTGACGTCGACCCTGTCCGCGATCGGCGGCGCGCGTTTCGAATCGACCGAGATCGGAATCGTCAACAAGCCCGAGCCCGACGCGACGTGGTTTCCGCCCGGCGAAAACTCACCCGTGACCCTAAATCCAGGCGACGCCGACGTCAGCTTCAGCCAGGACGACGTGTTGCCGTCGATCGGCGTGACGTACGAGCCCACGCAGGGTGTCACGTTGCGCGGTTCCTACAGCGAAACCGTCGCACGGCAGACGTTCAAGGAACTCACGCCGATCCTCCAGCAGGAATTCCTCGGTGGACCGATCTTCATCGGCAACCCCGACCTGCAGATGAGCGCGCTGCAGAACTACGATGTTCGACTCGATTACGTTCCCTATGACGGTGGGTTGATCTCCGCGTCGTGGTTCGAAAAGTCGATCGAGAACCCGATCGAGTACGTGCAACGCCTCGCTGCGTTCAATTTCACGACACCCGTCAATTACCCGAAGGGTGAACTCGGCGGCTATGAAATCGAAGTGCGTCAGGACCTCTCGCACGTTTGGGACGCGCTGGCCGGCGTCTCCGTGGGCGTGAACGGCACCGTGATCGATTCGAAAGTCACGCTCTCGGACGCGGAATCGGCGGGCTTCGATCTGCCGAACATCCAGGCGCCGATGAAGACGCGCGACATGACCAACGCTCCGGCGCATCTCTACAACTTCTTCGTCACGTACGACGTGCCCGACACGGGTACTCGGCTCGCGCTCTTCTACACGGTGCAGGGTGACACGCTGGTCGCCGGTGCGGCGCAAGCGCTCGGCAATTACGTGCCGAACATCTACGCGAAGCAGTTCGACACACTCAACATGAGTGTGTCGCAGGACCTCGGACGGTACTTCAAGCTGCAACTCCAAGTGGCGAATCTCACCAATCCTGAGATCGAAGAGGTCTACCGGTCGCAGTACATCGGCGACGACGTTACGCACACTTCCTACACCAAGGGCATCGAGTGCTCGCTGAGCCTCAGCGCGAAGTTCAGTTTCTGAGAAACCGACCAACAGACATCCAGCAGACGACGATCCTCATGCACACACACAGAAGTAAACAGCACTCGACGGTGCGACGCCCTTGGGTGGCGCCGCAGACGTTGTTGCTCCTCACGGCGGCGTGCGCCGTGTGCACGGGCGCGATGTCCGCCTACCAGGACAACGCGCCTGGAGGCACCTCGGCAACACTCGACGAAACCCGCCTGACGATGGGCAAGTGGATCGAGACGCAACAGCTGATCTCGAAGGAGCGCAACGAGTGGCAGCAGGGCAAAGAGGTCTTGCTCGGCCGTCTCGACCTCGTGAAAAAGGAGATCGCGACGCTCGACGAGAAAATCGCGTCGGCCCAGTCCGCGGTCGCCGAGGCCGGAAAAAAACGCGACGCGCTGCTCGGCGAGACAGCGACGCTCAAGACGACGGGCGCGCAACTCACTGAAGCCGTCGGCCAGATGGAACGCGAAGTGCGAGTCCTGTTCGCGGCGCTCCCGGCGCCGCTCCAGGAGAAGCTGCAACCGCTCTACCAGCGCATCCCGGAAGACGCAGCGACGACACGGGTTTCCGCAGCGGAACGTTTCCAGAACGTGATCGGGATTCTCAACGAGCTCAACCGCGCCAACAACGAGATCACCGTGAACTACGAAGTGCATGATCTCGCGGACGGAAGGCCTTCCGAAGTCCGCGCGATCTACATCGGCCTAGCGCAGGCCTATTTCGTCAGTGCCGCCGGAGACGCCGGCATCGGCCGCCCAACGCAGAGCGGATGGGTGTGGGCGCCCGCCAAGACGGCCGCAAACAACATCGTGATGGCGCTCGAAATCCTCCAAGGCAAGCAGTCTCCGGCCTTCGTGCCGCTACCGGTGAAAATCCAATGAAGCTGATCATTGCAGCCGCCAGCATTTTGCTTTTGTCGCCGAAGGCCGCCGCCCAAGACGCGACACCGACCGAGGCGATGAGCCAACTCGCGCGCTCGGCCGAGCAAAAGCTCACCGAGAGCAGCCGCGAACTGAGCACGTTGCGCGACCAGATCGCTGCTGAAAAGCTACCGCTGGCTCAGGAGTTGAGTGCGGCGGAGGAGCAGCTCGTGCGCCTGCGACGCGAACACGAGACTGTCACACGTCTCATCGACGCAGGGAACCTCGAACTCCCGACCCTGCGCGCCGAGATCAAGGCACGCGAAGACGAATTGTCCTACGTGGGCAACTTCCTCGACGAGTACGCGCGCACGTTCGAGGCGAAGGTGAACGTTTGCGAGCTGCAGTACTGCGGCGAAGCGGTCGAGTCGGCAAAGCAGGCGGCCGAAAACACGACGCTGTCCATGTCGGAAAAATTCACGAGGCAGATCGCCTTCGTGAACGTGTCGGTTCAGCGATTGGTCGACGCAATCGGCGGCATGCGGTTCGCCGGATTGGGCGTCGACTTGCAGGGCATGGTGACCGAGGGCCAGTTCGCGATCATCGGACCCGTAGCCCTCTTTCGCTCGTCGACAGGCTCTGCCGCCGGTCTCGTCGTTCCGCAAACAGGCTCCAACAAGCCGCTGATTCGGCCGTTGGAGGGCGAGATGCAAATCGGGATCGCGACTTTGGTCGAGACCGGTGAGGGCGTGCTTCCACTCGATCCGTCACGTGGCGGCGCGCTCAAGGCGCTCATGCAAGAGACCAAGCTGACTCACATTTTTGAAAAGGGCGGCCCCATCATGTGGCCGCTCGCGATGGCATCGATTCTCGCGCTCGGAACCGTGATCGAACGCTTGGTGTTCTTGATGCGCGAGCGCTGGCGACGCGACCCGAAGGTGTTGGACCAGTTTTTCGCGGCGATCAGCCACGGTGACATTCCGGGTGCGATTCGAATCGGCAACGCGTCAAACTTCTACGTCGTCCGCGCGCTGTCGTACGCGTTGACGCACAGCGAGCAGTCGCTGGCGAGCGCTGTGCTTTATGCGCAAGCCAAGGAGATCAAGCGCTATCGGCGCGGCATTCCGATTCTCGACACCGTGATCACGCTGGCGCCGCTGCTCGGCTTGCTCGGAACCGTCGTCGGAATGATGGGCTCGTTCTCGTTGATCGGCGGGGACCTGAGTGCGCCGGGCGCGATCACAGGAGGTATCGCCGAGGCTCTCATCGCAACCGCCTTCGGGCTCGGCATTGCCATCACTTCGCTGCTCCCGTTCAATTTCCTCAACACGAAAATGGATGATGCGCGGCAAGAGATCGAATCGGCGGCGACGCAAATGGAGTTGATGCTCCAGGCGCCTCCCACGGTTGTGAAGCACACAACGCACGTCACATCGAAACTGCAACCGGCCTAAGGGGCAAACATGCACGGCGGATCGAGTAGCGGAACGGGCAAGCGAGCGCGCATCGAGATCATCCCGTTGATCGACATCATGTTCTTCCTGCTGGCGACATTCGTCATGGTGTCTCTGTCCATGACCAAGAATCAGGGCGTGCAAGTGTCGTTGCCGCCCGCGGGTAGCGCGGCTGCGATCGGCGATCAGACGGAAATGGAGAAGGGCGGGGCGGGGACCCGGACCGCCAAAGGTGGCGGGGTCAAAAACAAAGCCAAA
>CAYHRR010000063.1:4780-12867 GCA_964358875.1 uncultured Planctomycetaceae bacterium
GTGACGCTCAGCGTCACGGCAAAAGGTGACGTCTACTACAACAAGGACAAGATCACGATCGCGCAACTGCCACTGAGGCTTCAGACCCTCAAGAACACCGCCAAAGACCCGAAGGTGATCATCAACAGCGACGCGGGCGCCGACTTCAAACACGTCGTCGCGGTTCTCGATGAGGTACGCAAGATCGGCATCCCCAAGGTCGGGATCAATACGGACAAGAAATAGCGATGTGGCGCCTCTTTGGAATCGTCTCAGCGGTCGTTTTGCACCTTGGGTTCATCTTTTTCGGCGGGCTGTTCTTCGGCCGCCTGAAGGAAGATCAACCAAAGCTGCACCAGGTGGACTTGCTAAGCGCCGACGAAGTGTCGGATCCGGAGAAGCCGAAAGAAGTGACACCTACGCAAGCGACCGAGGAACTCGCGACGGAGGCCGAAGAAGCACCGGACGCCGCAGAGATCATGCGCAACCTCGAGGCGGCTCCGGTCAATGCCGCTCCCGCGCTGGAGGCGGCGAGTTTGAGCGCGATCGAGGCCGCGCTCAACGGCCAAGGCGGTGGCGCCGGCGACTTCGCGCAAGCACTTAGTTTCACTTCGGGCGGTCAAATCAACGGCATCGGCAAGGCCGGCGCCGTCGATCAACAGCTCGAGAACGCGTTCAGCCTGGCTGAAATCGATCAGAAGCCGCGCGTCGTCTTCCAAGCCCCGCCGATCTATCCCGCGGAGTTGCGCGCGAAGAAGGTCGAAGGAGTCGTGACGCTCATTTTCGTCGTCGATGCGGTCGGCAAGGTCTCCGATCCTCGCGTCGAGAAGTCAACGAACTCGGCCTTCGACAAGCCCGCACTGGATGCGGTCAAACAGTGGAAGTTCGAGGCCGCCGTCAAGGGTGGGCAGAGCGTCGCCTGCAAAATGCGCGCACCCATCCGCTTCAAACCGAACGAATGAACATGGCACGACGACTCACTGCATTTTTCGAATCGGCGGCACGTTCGCTCACCGTCGCCGCACGCCCTGCTCTGCTGTGCGCCACCCTCGCGTGCCTTGCACGCGCGCAGGAGGCTGGGAGCATCGACGCCATCTGGAACGACCCGATCTTCAAGCGCCAGTTCATTGCGGGCTACGGCATCAACTCGGAGATCGAACCGCGCGTGACGGCGGACGAAGTGAAGATCCTCGAGACCGTGCGGCCTTTGATGGCGGTCGACTTGCCGAAGGCGGAGGAAACCCTGAAAAAGGTCCTCAAGCCGGATTGCTCGGCCATTCTCGACTTCACTCTCGGAGGTATACAGTTCCAGCAAGAGCGCATGGATGACGCGCTCGGCAACTATCGCCGCGCGGTGGAGAAATTTCCGAGCTTCCGGCGCGCCTGGCGCAACATGGGCCTGATCAACACGCGAAACGGCAAGTACGAGGCGGCGATCAGCGCTTTCACTCGCATGATCGAGCTCGGCGGCGGTGACGCCTATGCCTTCGGTCTGCTTGGGTTCGCCTATTCGGCCAAGCGGGACTTCCAGCCGGCCGAGGCGTCGTATCGCAATGCACTGTTGTTGCAGCCGGACAACACCGAGTGGCGCCTTGGTCTGACGCGGTGTGTCTTCAAGCAAGGCAAGTTCGAGGACGCTGCGACGCTGCTCGCCGATCTCATCACGCGCTACCCGGACAAGGCCGAGTTCTGGTTGCTTCAGGCGCACAGCTACATCGGCATGAAGCAGCCGTTGATCGCAGCGCAGAATCTCGAAGCCGTCGATCAACTTGGGCATTCGACGGTCGACAGCCTGCACACCCTGGGCGACATCTACATGGTCGAAGGGAACTTGATGGGGCTTGCGGCGAGCGCATATCGCCGCGCAATCGATCTCGATGCAACGCAGCCGCCGGCGCGTGCGCTGCGTTCGGCCGAGGGGTTGGCAGCCAGCGGAGCGTTCGCGCAGGCTCGGGAAATCGCCGCACACATCCGCGCGTCATGGGCGACGCGACTCAGCGATGGGGACCGCGGCAAGCTACTCAAACTCGAGGCGCGGCTCAGTATGGCCGACGGGTTCGGTAGCGCGGAAACCGCCAGAATCCTCGAGGAAATCGTCGCACTCGATCCGCTTGACGGCGACGCCCTAATCCAACTGGGTCAACACTATGCGCGGCAGAACGAAGCGGAGCGCGCGGTGTTTTACTACGAGCGCGCGGCCGGCATCGAAGCCTTCGAGATTGCCGCCAAGACGCGACACGGGCAGCTGTTGGTCGGTTTGGGCCGCTACATGGACGCGCTGCCGCTATTGCGCCGTGCGCAAGAGCTCAAGCCGAGAGAAGACATGGCGCGTTACATCGAGCAGGTCGAGCGTATCGCTAAGTCAAAGCGCTGAGAGTCGTGCGCCGTGCGCGAACGGCGCGCGGGAGCGCCCGTGTTGTGGGCCGTCGTAGTCGGAGTTTTTCGCACGCGCCACGCGATGAAGGCATCGACGGCGGCGGCGCGCGAGCGCGCACGCTTCGTTCGACAACGCTTCCCCTGGGCTTCACGGTCGCTGAACAAAGCGCGTCTAACGTCCCCTCCCAGAACGGGACAGCTAGGCAGAGAAGCGCAGCTCCTCTGAGCACCGTGAAACGAACCTCTTGTTCAGGAGACTACCGGTGAGAAGCGTAATTCAGCGGACAGCAGCTACCACGATGATCGGTGTCGGCATCGCCGGCGCCGCGAGGGCCAGCGAGGTCCTCGTCACAGCCAATATCACGACGTCCACCACGTGGACGGCGAACAACACCTACAACCTGCAAAATCAGGTCTACGTGCTGCCGGGAGCAACACTGACGATCGAGGCGGGCACGATCGTCGCGAGCGACACGAACATCGGCGGCAGCTTGGCGGTTTGCCGCGGCGCGCAGATCTTCGTCAACGGCACGAAGTCCGATCCGGTGATCATGACTTCGAAGGCCGACGTCGCGACCTGGACCGGCGGCGACCCCAAGACCGGCGTGTGGCGTGAAGCCTGCAACGAATGGGGCAATCTCACGATCATGGGCGCCGCGTACGTCTCCGAGAACGCGATCGCCGGCAACACGCCCGCGCCGAACGCGGCGAACTACGCGACGATGGAAGGACTGACCGCCGGCGGCACCGACGTCCAATACGGCGGCGGCAACGACGACGACGACAGCGGCACGATCACCTACCTGTCGCTGCGTTACGGCGGCAAGGTCATCGCGCTCGCGAACGAACTCAACGGGCTGTCGCTGGGCGGCATCGGTCGCGGCACCGACCTCCACCACATCGACATCATGAACAATGTCGACGACGGCATCGAAATCTGGGGCGGGACGGTCGGCATCCACCACTTCAACATTTGGAACATCGGCGACGACTGCTTCGACGTCGACCAAGGTTGGCGCGGCAAGGCGCAATTCGGACTGCTCGTTCAGGGCTACAGCGTCGCGGCCGCTCAGGGCTCGGGCGTCGGTGACAACGTCTTCGAAACCGACGGTGCGGAACAGTCCGACTATCAGCCGGTGACGACGTCGACGATCTACAACTGCACAGTGATCGGTCAGCCCACTCCGGGCGCCGGCGACCACGCCACGGCGTGGCGCGACAACGCTCGCGTGCAGTACCGCAACTGCATTTTCATGGAGCTCGGCGATCGCCTCGTCAGCGCCGACAACGTCGACGGCGACGGCGGCGCGGGCTACGGCAACAACGGCACGCTGTCGTTCGCAGCGACCTGGACGACGCCCTACACGGCGACGTCGACCGTCAATGCGCCCGGCAATCCGGCGCTTTTCTACACCGTCCAGACCTCGGGCAACTTGGCCGAGATCAAGGACAGTGTGATGTTCAACAACCCGTCGCCTTCGGCTTACACGGAAGCCAACGCGCGCGGTGTGTTCGCCGGCGCCAACAACAACGTGCTCGCCGTCAACTCGCCGATCGTTTCGATCACGCGTGGTCCGGCGGTCAACAAGGGCGGCTTCATCATGTTGCCCGTCATCGGCCTCGATCCTCGTCCGGCCAATGACGCGCTGACGAGCGTCACCTCGGCACCGAACGACGGCTTCTTCACGTCGGCCGCTTACCGCGGTGCGTTCGCTCCGGGCCTCGGCTCGGCGTGGCTCTGTGACTGGACGGCCTCGTACGCTTTCGGCTACACGCCGAACGCTTCGAAGGGCGTCAACTACTGCACGGCCGGAACGACGACCAACGGTTGCAACGCGACCATGTCGGAAACGGGCACGCCGAGCGCATCGGCCGGCTCGGGCTTCACGATCGCGATCAACTCGGTCGAAGGCGCGCAGTCGGGCATCATTTTCTACACGCTCAGCGGCGCGAAGAGTGACCCGTGGGGTTCGGGCACGAGCTTCCTGTGCGTGAAGGCGCCCTTCGATCGCACGGGCGTTCAGAACGCCGGCGGTACGGTCGGCACCTGCAGCGGTGTGCTGGCGCTCGACTGGAACCTCTACACCTCGACGACGGTCGGTGCCCTGGGCACGCCGTTCGCCGGTGGTGAAACGGTGTGGGCGCAGGGCTGGTTCCGCGATCCGCCGGCGCCCAAGACGACGAACCTCAGCGACGGCTACACGTTCATCGTCGAGCCGTGATTTCGGCCACGCCTTGAGTTTTCACGCCCCGCGTCCGCCGATTGGGCGGGCGCGGGGCTTCCGCTTGCCGCTACGTCTGAACGCGCCTTGTTTCCGCCTGCCACGGTCACGCACACGATGAAAACGAACTCACGAGCTCTTCTGCTGCCCGCGCTTCTCACGGCGTCGGCGAGCTGCGCGCTGCTGTCTCTCGGCGCGTGTTCCGATGGTCACGCGCAGTCGCAAGTTGCAGCGCGCGAAAACTCCGCTTCGAGCGCGCGTTTGTCGGACAGTGCTCTCGCGCCTTTTCAGATCGAGCTCCTCGACCTCGCCTTTCAGTCCGCGAGCGCGCTACCCGTCAAACCGCACATCAAGAACCGCTCGCGCGCGCAGGAGTCCGTCGTGCGCGCCTGCCTCGAGCTTGAACAACCTCAGCGCGCGCTCACCTTCGTCGAGCGGATCGACAGTTGGATGCGCGGGCTCGGCTACGCCGAACTCGCTCTGTACTTGGCGCAGCACGGCGCAGAATCCGAGGTGCAGGCGTACCTCGACCGCGCGCGTGAGATCGCCGACAAGCCGGCGGACGAGAACTCGCAGGACTGGCACCGCGACCGCATCCGTGCGCAGATCGTCAAGACGCACGTGTGGCTCGGGCAGCTCGATCAAGCCGCTCAGTTCGAGGTCGGACTCGTCGACTCGGAGTCCGGCGCGGTCGCGAGCGCGCGGGCGCGGCTCGCGGACGCGTCAGCCTTCGACGAGCAAATCGACGTCGTCGACGCGATCGTTGCTGTCGGGAACTTCGATCAGGTGCGCAACACGCTCGAGACGTGCGCGCAGTTGTTCGACCGTTTCTACCAGGACGTCGAACGACGCACGCGAGCCGAAACGAAGATCAAAGCCTCGTGGAACAAGCTCCCGATCGCGGTGCGCGTCGAGATTTCGATCATGTTGGCGGAGTCCGCGCTCGCTCATTCGGATTCGTCCAACGCGTTGCGCGTGGTCGACGAAGCGAAGGCCGCGATCGACGCAGCCAAGTGGCGCCTCGAAGACCGCACTCCGCTCGTGGCGCGCCTCGCGGAGTTGCGTTTCAAGGCCGGGGACAAGCTCAAGGCGCGCGCGGAAATCGATGCGGCGCTGAAGCTGTTCGAAGTCGAGCGCAGTCAGGTCGTCGACATCTACCGTGCGGCCACGCTGCGCCCTATCGCCGAGGCCTACCAAGTGATGGGCGACAGCGCCGTCGCGTTGTCGACCTATCGCGCAGCGGTCGAAGCCGGCGTCGAGAACCCCAACTCCCGGCCGCGCGCGGAGGATTTGTCGGCGACGTGCGCGTCGATGGCCTTGCATGCCGTCGAGCCGGATGCCGCGCTGCGAGCGCGACTGGCGCAGATCCACGCGGCCTTGGGCGATCCCTGGTGAGCACCGCGCGCGCCGACGCGCGACATCCGTCGTGCGCCCGCGTCCCGCGCGCGTGCGACGCTCGAATTCACGAAACACCCAGCTGACTGTCGGAGAGTTCGCCTGCGATCGCGAACGAAGATGCGCGAGCTTGCCGGGCGCGATTGCGCGCCTTGCTCAAACACACTCAGCGCTCAGGTTCGCGCTTCGGATAGACCTTTTCGATCCACGTGCGCCAAGCACGCTCGACTTCCGCGGGCGTTTGCTTCCAGACGCTCTGGTAGGCGCGCAGCTCTTGATCGCGAATCGCGCTGCTGCGTTCGGGTCCGGTCGCGCCCGGCAGCGCATCGCTGAATCCGAAGAGCAGCGCGCGCGCGTCGCTCTTCTTCGCGCTGAGCATCCAATCGACACGCGACCAGCAGATCATGTGGTCGCGCGGTTTGATCTCTTCGAGCGTCGTCCAGCCCATCATCGCGTCCCAACTCGGGCTGACGTCGTTCTTGACCAAGCCCAGGACGCGCGGCTCCCAAAACCAAGCCTTGTCGTCGTCGGGGCTCGTCTCTCCGCCGGCGTTCCATTGATTCCAGCGCGCGTCGACGTTGCGGCCGAAGTAGTGCGCGATGCCGTAGCCGAACCACACCGGCGCCGCTTGATTGGAGTCGCGGAAGGCGTCGACGAAGTTCTGCGCCATCGCACCCGCGATCGACGAGTAGAAGGCGATGTCGAGCTCGCGACCGCCGTCCTTCAAGGCCTCGAAGTTCGCGCCGAAGAAATAGCAGTCGGGATACTTGGCGCGGTAGGCGTATTCGTTCTCGAGGCCGACGTAGGTCTTCAGGTAGCGGCCGAGCGCGCTGCGCGTCTGCGACAGCAGGACGAAGTACTTCTCCTTCTGCCCGAAGTACGGTCCGACGCCCATCGCGCGTCCGTCGGAACTCGTGTGCGTTGGCGCCGTGAAATCGTCGTCGCGCAGGCCGAAACGCGCGGCGAAATCCGCATACAGGGACTCGAGGCGCTGCGCGTAGAGGTGCGCGCGCAACCACGGGTCGATCTTCGTCGGCACCTTGAACTTGGGGAGCTTCTTCTTCAGCTCCGCGAACTCACGCTCGAGCGCTTCCTTCTCGCTGCGATCGCCGGGCGGCTTGTAGCTGGCCAGCGTCGAGGCGAGCCGAAAGTGCGCCGTCTCGATGAAGATGATCGGGACGTCGCCCAGCGTCGCGACGATTTCGGCGCTGGTGTGCTTCGAGCAGGCGAACGGCCCGAGGTTCACATAACCGGCGCGATCGAGCGCGGCGCGCTCGCCTTTGGTGTAGGGGTCGACCTTCTCGAAGGCCTCGATCTCGGTCTTCTGCGCGAACAGCGTCGCGTCGAACAGTAGGCAAAGAAACAGGATGGCCAACGCACAGCGTCGGCCATCCTGATGTCGCGAACCCATCGGGTCGGTCAGCTGCCCTTGGGAGCCGGACCGGCCGGCTGCAACACGGGCTTCTTCAGTTTCAATTCAGCGGTGGCGAGATCGAGGGACTTCGTCAGTTGCTCGCGCTCCGCCTTGGCTTCGTCGAGTTCCGTCTTGGCCTTCGGGAGCTTCTTCGAATCCGCTCCGTCGGTCTCGAGGATCTGATCGATCTTCTTCTCGAGCATGCCGATGCGTTGATCGAGCAGGTCGAGCGCGTCGATCGTGTGCTGCATCTGCTTCACCTGGCCCTCGGGGTCCTTGGCGTAGCTCGCCTTGAGCACGACGGCCATCGTGTCCCATAGCTCGACACGCGAACGCTCCGATTCGAGCGGCACGTGCAGCGTTCCATCGAGCGTGCCCATGAACATGTGTTCCGGGTCCGCGTCGTTGAACAGGTTGTGGAACGGATGGTCCTTCTGCATCACGTCGACGGGCAGCTTGACGCAGTGGAACCAGCGCGCGAGGAGGAACGTGCGCTCGTTGTCGATGTTGCCGCGACTGAGCAGCGCGTCGTCGGTTCCATTGCAGGTCTTGCACTCGCGCAGCACGAGCAACGGACGCGGGTCCGTGCCTGCGATGTAGGCGAGCGCGTCTTCGCGACTCAGCGCGCGGCGCACCTTGGCCGCTCGGGTCGGGCCAGTGTCTTCGACGACGGGCGCCACGTACACGGGGTACTCCCAGGC